>NZ_DASTAT010000138.1 GCF_035712445.1 Oligoflexus sp.
GGAAGTGAATTGGAGCCACTTCCAAAGTGGAGAAATAAAGAGCCAAATCGGGTTACTTTCTCAGACTTGCTGACAGAGTTTAGGCGGGAACTGCTGGAAAAAGTCGAATTTGCAATGGACGGACCACGACTGCATTTTGATTAATCAACAATAATATCGACAGCCGTGGCCTAGTTTTGTCCAAACTTGAGAGCGAAACCCGTTGGGTTTCGCTTTTTTTCGCCCTATCTCACTGACAGCTTACTTCGCTGGTATCGCCACTACCATCTTTGCAGCTCTTCTTCCAGTCACCGTTTTTATCGCAGGAACGAGTTTGACCGTTGACGTCGAACTGGTTTTTATCCCCTTTCTTTCCACCCTTGGTTTCTTTTTCGTGCTTATAGAAGCACATCGCCCCGTTGGACGGAGTCGAGCTCTCTGTACCGCAGCCGACTTCTTTAGTATCGCCGATGCCATCCTTGCAGCTCGTCTTCCAATCACCATCCGGGTTGCAAGATCGGTTCTGACCGTTACCATCGAACTGGTTCTTATCGCCTTTCTTTCCGCCTTTGGTATCCTTCTCGTGCTTATAAAAGCACATTGGCGCCTTGTTTGAGGAGCCCGGAGCCTGAACAGGCAGGAGCACCTCGTCCAGCATAATCATGCCGTTCGAAGCCACGAGGCTGGCGCCTCCAGGTGAATCCGCATTGCTGTTGGTCACGCAGTGGCCCAATTCGTAAATCAAGGTGCCGCTTCTCTTCGTATCGTGAGTATACCCGAGCATATGGCCGATCTCATGAATGATCGCACCGGCCCAGTCCCTTTCGGTGAAGTTTACTTTGAGCGCTTCCGTGTTGATATTCACGATAAAGGGAAGATCATAGGGAAGAGGTGACGTTCCAGGACGTTCGCCGTTCGGCCCCACATGGTTCCTGTTGCCTCCTGGGCTGGAAGGAGCATCCCAGCGGATGGCTTTGGCCATTTCATAGCTTTTGCCATCAGCGGAAGGCAAACTATAGGGACGGAAAATGCCCACCGTGCTATTGAAAGTTCCGGTCATGAAATGAAAGAGCTTGACGCCCGTTATATAAGAATTGGTTTGGAATTTGGCATCATTGGTGGCAGGGGTGCCCGTTGCCATCGCTGGAACGAACTCCGCGTCTGCGTTACGTGCGACGCACGCTTCCAGGTCAGACGTACCCGTCTTCAGCTTTTGGTTGAGATGCTTTTCCACAGCCTGCATTGCCAGCAAAGACGCTCTACGGAGCAGCTCAACCTTATCGGCGGGAATGCCACGCATTTCCCAAATCGTCTGGGTCGGCGAAGGGGTTGAAGATCCCGCTGCATAGCTGTCAAAATTCACACAGAAACGGCTGGTGTTCGGTTCATTGCTGGGTTGTGAACTGCCGCAGCCCGCTGCGCTATCGTAATTTAGCGCATAAGCTTTGGTTTCCGATGAAGACTCGTCCGCGGCGTCTCCACAGCTTTGCAGAAAGA
The DNA here is from genome assembly GCF_035712445.1 of Oligoflexus sp. Taxonomy (NCBI): domain Bacteria; kingdom Pseudomonadati; phylum Bdellovibrionota; class Oligoflexia; order Oligoflexales; family Oligoflexaceae; genus Oligoflexus; species Oligoflexus sp. Next base: position 1,477 of record NZ_DASTAT010000138.1, read on the forward strand.
GAGGTGTCATCATTGCAAGAGCAAGAAGGGGCTTTTTAACATGTCGCATAAAATTCTTAACATCCCTTGTAAGAGGGTTGACGGGATTGAGCTTGCCGAGTTTGACAAGAATGGGCGTCTCTAACAGCTCAGGCGCCTTCTAGCAAGAAGGACTATTGAGGGCGACCAAATAATCGTTTTCAATGGAGATTGACGAGCTGAATCGACTTGATTTCACGACCTCGCTGACAGGTTAAGGCAAGAGATAGGGACCTTGCTTCTATGTTTGGACGTCAGAGAATCAAAGTATACAAAGATCACCTGAGATGTCTTTCAGCCCGGAGTGGAGGTCACAGGTACGCTTTTCCGCATCTCCACCTGAACCCAAGAGATTGCGGGACGAATCACAGCTCGACCCGTGCTAAAATAAGTGCATCACAGCAATACAAAAACAAGGCCTTCCGCATATGAAACGCAGTCTTACTATCGCCCTCGCAGCATTCCTGGCCGCTTGTCGTTCCATTCCCGTATCCGAGCCTTCGCATAAGGTGAATGACCCCACCCTGGGTGGCAAGCCTTACAACTGGATTAATATCACCGAAGAGGAATACAACTCCATTTTAATGTATGGACATGAGCAGGAATTCAATCTGCGCGCATCGGGATTGGCCGCCGTGGATCATCCTGCGCGCAAAAGGCTTCAGGCCCTTATGGATGCTTTTGATGCGAAGCTGCGCAGCACCTATCCTGAGCAGCTCAGGGATGTCCCCGCACCAGTCGCGCATCTGGTCCTGACAGGAGTCTCGAATGCTGTCGTCTACAACATCAGCGTCTGCCTTTCGCGGGCGGGTTATCTTCCTGCTCTGAAATCCGGCCAGACGCGCTATTGGCAGTACGAGCCCACGACCGAGGACTTCACCTACGATACGGCTCCTGAGAAACCTGTCCTTTGCGTCAAACGCAAATTTTCCGATCAAGAGACCGTCGAACTTTTCAAAAACATCACAGGTGCATCGGGAGTAGTCTCAGAGAAGGGTGCGCTGCAGCTTCCCGATTCCTTAAGTGCTCGTTTTTCGGCAGGCGCTCCCTCTCGCGCCGCAGACATCGCCCTGCTCCAAGTGCCCAACGCCATCACGTTCTACGCAGGTCTTCTGATCGAAAACACGGAAGAGGACATCGTTTTTTGGCTGGCACATGAACTTGGACACTACTACCGGGCGCACGGCATGACAGCAAAGAATCAATTCGCTGTCTATTACGATCTGACAAAAAAGAATCCCGGCACACGTCCGCGGCAAACGAAAGCCCTGGCAGAATTCGGAGCCCGCATGGAAGCCCTTCGCCGGCTCATGACCGACGGAACCACGCGGAATCTCAATGCTGCTCAGAAGAAGGAATGGAAGGAATTGAATCGCGAGGCCTTTGAGAAAAAAATCGGTCAATACACAGCGGAACAGGAAGCGGATGAGCTGGCTCTGGAGTGGATTTTGAAGGCTGGATTCGATCGCGATCTACCGATTCGAGCATTGCTGGCTGCCTTGAAAAGCACTGATCCTTTAACAAGCAGACGGCCACAGCCTGAGCAGGAGTGGAGCTACGATCGCTGCACCCAGGCTTTTGAAACAGGCTGGAAAGATCTGGACGATCTTCCTGTATTTGTTCCTGTCGGCGATTATCATGATGAACATCACTCGTCCTGCTACCGGGCTTTCAACCTCTTCCGGGAAACTCAAACCCACAAATATCCGATCCAGGCATCCGCTGACAAGCTGCCTCTGCTGAGTCCTGATGCCTGGATCGCTATTCAAAAGCGTCTGCTTGCGGATGTGAAAGCCTTGGAACTCTGATCCAAGACTAGCGCGAGGAAACTCTTTCATCCGCCTTCTGATGAGTCAGCACGATGCGATCCTGATAGCGCTCACACTGCCCTGGTTTTTCCAGACCCGGTTCAATAAAGGGAACCACGGCGAGAAACGGGTTTATCAGCGTACCCAGCCCGAAAGACGCCGCCGTCTTTATCAATAGTTCTTTGCGCGAGGTGCTGATACGGATGTTCTGTAGGGGGCCTTTGAAACTCACGGGAGATGCCACACTGCCAATGCTGAAATCTTTGGCAGACGCTTCAAATCTATAATCAATATACTTCTTTCGGAGATCCACGTAGCCTTCCCCACGGACATTGCTGTCTTTGGTGGACAAGAAGAACTGCTCGGTTTGAACCACTCCCCCATTGACTTGAAACGAGGCATACATGCAATTGATGGTAGTGGGAGGGTTGTCGGCAAGGATTGCTGCCAGGGTTTCCGTGAGATCCATGCTCAGGGCTTCCACGATCGTCGAGGCAAGATATCCCTGTTCAATGGCAAACTGCATCTGACCATCAGCATGGGAGGCCCACTGTGCGATGCTTGAACCTTGACTCTTGAGCTGCAGTGTACCCATGAGTTTGCCTTTGACCAGCTCGCGGGACGAGAGGTGAATCGCGGGGATGCGCAGCGCCATGCGGCGTGCAGCCGCCGTGAGGTTCAGCGATTCCAGTCCCAAGCTTACCAGAAGACGGTGTGGAGTCGACCCGGCATCCAGAGTAACACTCCCCCCCAGATTGCCGAGCGAAGCATAGATATTGAAGGGAGAAATAGAAAGACGCCCCTCACGAAGTCGAATATGAGCATCTGCCTGGACCGGACGTGCTGTTCGCGTCCGGCCATAATACTCCGCGACGCGGACACGGATGTCACCCTGAAACTTTTTCATGAAAGCCAGGGGGATATGTTTTTCGGATAGAAGCGTTTCCTTGCTCCCCGCCTTCTGTCTTTTTTCCGCTGTCGTCTGATCCGTATCGGTGTTCAAGAGTCCTGCCAGATCCTGATAACGAAGCTTTGCCAGAACGATATCCCCTACCCAAGATGGCTTCGAGGTTTCAAGGTTCAAAGCAAGGTCCCCCTGCAAATGACTGCCCCCCAGGCGGACATCAAGGTCAGAAAAGTTGTAAAGTCCACGCTCATAGGCCAGTCGGAACGAAAGCTTATAAGGCGGAATTGAACCGAGTGAAGCAGGCAGCAGCGCTTGCAGCCGCCGTGCGTGTTGGCCCTGGGCCTTGACTCTGAGATGATAGCTTTCCTGATCCAGGCGAAGACCGCCTCCCACGGACAGATCCTGTCCAGCGATGGCCAGCTTAAACTCCACAGGATAGGCGCGACGACTGTTACGGAAGTCCAAATAGGAACCCAGCTGCGCGGTCAACTGATAGGGTAAATCCATAATGGAACCTTCACTGGAAAGACTCAGTGGCTGGTCCACCGCCGGTGACGTGAGACGTAGAAACGCAACACGACCTTTCAAGTCCTCGCCTTTTTTCAGATAGACCCAGCGCAGGTCCTGAATGATCACAGACTGCAGGATAAGAGGCGGATACGCCGCAAGCTTGATCTGGATTCCTGGCTCTTTTTTCTGAGGCTTCCGTGTATCCACGGGCGTCCTGCGCAGACGCAAAAGACCATCCGTGATTCGAAACGAGATACCCAGAGCCTGATCATCTCGTTCTCGGGGCCATTGCACGGCCATCTTCATAGTTCTGGCCGTCAGATACGATACTGGCCATGGTCGCGGCAAGGGAAGAAAAGCCTGACCAGCGCGAATGAAGTCAAAGGCATCGCCCTGCCGCGTGACTTGAAATTGGACGGTCCGGTCCCGGCTGTCGACGATAAAAGACCCAGCGAGACCACTCTGACCGATAGCCAGCTGAAATGGTTCAAGGGCCAGCCGACCATGATCCAGAGTAACCGTCGCCTGCACATCCCGCAGCTGAGTCCGACCCCTCCGCCCACGGTACTCATCAATGGACACAGTTAAGTGAACGACGTAGGTCTGCAGAAGACTAAGAGGCATGAGCTGATCGAAGTCGCTCCAAGGCCTATGCTTGTCCTTTGCACCGACTTTACTCGATGGGCCTGGTTCGGACGTGGGCAGAAAAGCCGCAAAATCCTGGTAGCGCAATAGACGGGAATGAAGCTGCCCCACCAGCGAAGTACGTCTGGACTCGAATTGATAGACGAGGTGGCCTTCGAGTTCGCTGAGGCCGATTCTCAGCGCCAGCTGGTTCAATTGAATGCCTGCTGCCGTGCGGATAAGCTGAGCGCTGAAACTATAGGGGGGTGCTCTCAGAAGACTGAGCGCATGCGTCGCAGGTTTACGTGGAATGGCTTGAGGATCGCCTTCGGCCGCGACATCAAGACGAAATGTAGCATCGGCAAGATCAACGACGCCAGAAACGTGAGTCTTCTGCTCGGCTATGGCCAGATCGAACTGTATCGGAAAATAATGCGCTTGAGCTTGAAAGGCTGCAAGTGAACCCAAAGTTCCTGTCAATTGATAGGGAAGCTCCCTGAATGCCCCACGGCTGGTGAGACGGACAGGCGAATCCGGTCCAGACGCATGAATCCGAAGGCCGGTAATATCCAATGCCAGCACTTCCTTTCCAGAGTCACGCTGCATTTCGATTCTGAAAAGTTGCACATCAGCATCCTGTATAAAAACCAGCGGCCAATTATCCACAAAGGAAGACGCTTGTTCTTCGTCTTCTCCCGTCGCATCCTTCTCTGCTGCCGTCATTCGCAGATAGGCATTTTTAAGAGAAATATGATCAATAAGGAGTCGGTCATCGAACCATGACAGAGGGTGGAGCACGACCGAAGCTTGCTGAGCGGAAAAGGCCTCATCGCCACCTGCAACGTCGTACTGCAGATCCAAGCCAGTCACTCTTAAGGATGAAGTGCGTCCGATGTGAACATTGAAGCTTTTGAGGCTGTCCACGCGCCAGTCAGTTGATCTTTGGACGAGGTTAGCGACGATGTCCAGATGCCTGTTCCAGTCGATCGTATTAATAGCGAATAGAAGAAGCACGAAAAGACAGAGAATACCGATCCCCACAGCGAAAATAGAGCCGAAGAATCCTTTCATCGCCTTCATAGCTCACTCCTCAGTTTTCATGTGAGCAGCGAATCTGTCTTCGTCGTGCAACAATTATTCCGGGCTATGGGATGAACCCACACGCTTTCAAAGTATTCTTCTGGCGTAATAGCGACATGCATAGAGCCTCTGATCCGCGCTGTCGAGTCATGCCGAACAGGTTTAATGTGTTAACGCACAATCTCGAAACTCGATTTTGGGCACACGAAATGCAATGCATTTGAACTGATCCTTGCGATCCCAAGGATTTTTTCATCAACTCAACCAACCAAGGAGGTAACCATGAAATTTGCCAAAACGTTTCTGGCCTTTGGATTGGCCCTGGGCCTGATAGAAACCCAGGCACGAGCGGACAATGAAAAGGACAATAAAACGAACAAAACCACAGAGAGCAAGGAGAGGAACGCAAAAGCCCAGACGCAACCAACACCTGTGGTGGTGACTGAATTCTGGACCATCTACATCGATCGCCTGGAAAAGGAATCGGTGGCTGTGGAGTTCCCGAAAGGCTCTGCGGAGCTTCCAGCGGCCGAGCAGACACGGATCAGTGACTGGACGCGCGCCTGGAAGCAGGAGAAAGATATCGACAAGATTATAGTGGCTGCGTGGTCGGATGAACCTTATCCGGCTCAGAGCACCACAAGACTCTCCGAGGCCTCGCGTGATCTTGCCGAGAAACGCGCTGACACCGTCGAAGACTTGATCGAGAAATCGGGTATCAGTGACGTTGATACATTCAGCATGGCCGAGAAACCGAACTGGTTCCAAAAAGCTTTTGCGACCGATGCGGCTCAGATCAAGGGAGCGGTCCCGAACAAGCGGATGGATTCTTTGAATGAAGATAGGATCAGAAAGATCCTTGACGCCAAAGGCGGGCCATCCAAAGCTGTCATCATCGTGAAACGCGACATGAATCGACAGGCAACTTAAGAACCTATTCGCAAAGATGCCTGTTCCTGTATCGCAGGAACAGGCATTCTTTAAACCATCTACTGACGTGAACGGCACTAGGGAGCCATCTTGTTTTCATGATCCGAAGAAGGTGTGCCCAGCTGAGACTTCGATGCATTCGAATCATCTGGCGGACAGTCAGCGGCTGCGAGAGCGCCTGGCTTTCCCCCGACAGTGGCTGAAGCAGGAGTTGCCCCAGGCGGAGGACAAGGAATGGCCTTCCCTGAAAGGCTATTCTGCGCCGCGCTCCTGTCATCAGAAAGCTTTGTCTCCTGATTCACGGGTGCCACCCGCGGCGGGGTTGCGGCCGCTGGATCGGAATATTCCCCTTCGGCAACTGGTTCCGGCCTGGTGAGTGGCGCCTGATATTCATTAGCCTCATAAGGTTTGCGATTGCAACCCATGAGAACTGTAAATAGTGCACATAAACCGATATTTCCGCGAAGCCTGGATATTCTCATGGTGGACCTCCTATCTCGCTTGGTAAAACAATCGGCATTTGCCGCTCTGGATCCATGCAATTTAGCGTCCATGGATCAGTTGTCGGGACCGATGCAGACGTGAAAATCCTGGCCTTCCCAACTCTGGGAATTCAGCCAATAGAAGGTGAAATCCACGGCTTTGACGCCGGCCTGCAGGCAGAGATCCACCGACTGCAGAAGAAAACCATTATCTCGTGTCTCGATATCATGGATGGATTGCCATCCATCGTCAGACCAACGCACACGGGCAGGAGTCGCCGTCTCAATACGAAAACACGGACAGCACGGTACGCTTCGGAGTTTATTATTAAAGCGCCAGATCGGAATGATTTTTTGAGGCTGATGCGGAATGAAATGCTGCCGAACCACATCCTCCTGATCCACGATGCGCCCATCGGCCAACGAAAGGCAGAGTTTGATATATTCCGCATGAGACCAAACCAGAGGCATGGCGCTGCCGGTGGGGCATCCCCGCGCAAGGTGATGATCGGGAATGTCATCAGCATCCCAGACCTGCTCAGGCAGAAGGCAGGAGGCATTGCTGAAGGCGGCCATGGTTTGCGCCAGCCGTTCGGCTGTTTCCCGACGTCCGGCTGCCAACTCATAGTGAGCGCGTTCGCCTGTTAAAATAGGCCAGAGTCGTCCTTTGCCAGAACCGTCGAACGGGGAACCATCGGGCTTCTCCCCATACCGATCACTGGCATAGCGATGCCAACCAGGTCCGAAGGGTGTTTCCGACTTCAGCACATGGTCGACGACTCTCACACTGGCCACGATGCGGGGATCATGAGGATCTCTGAGCCCGAAACGAACCAAAGCCAACACATCAGGACTGACCTGGGCTTCAATCTTTGCGGTCTGCAAAAGAGCGGAAGCCTTCGGCAGTTTGCCAGGCACCGAAACACCTTCCGGCAGGATATTGGCGTAATAACCCTCCAGATTCAACTCGTGGGCAAGCCCTGTATTCCGCACATAGGTCCATGTCTCAATTCGGGAATTCCACCAGTCGGACGCCTCTTCCAGATAGCGAGCTTCCGCCTCCTTGCCCAATTTTTTGGCCATTTCCCCGGCTAAAAACAAGGCTGCAACCTGCACAGCCAAAGAATAGAGCGAGTAGCCGGCTTCGTTTTCCCAACGCCCTTCTCCCGTCACAGGTCCGTGCGCAAGGATATAGGATGCAGCCTTTTGTATCATCGGCCAGAACTCTGCCAGCTTCTCAGAGGTCCATCGCTGACGGTGGCTGATGGCATAGAGCAGCAGCAGCGGACTCGCCGTCTCGTCCATCTGAATGCCATCCCACCAAGCTTGACCCGTGACCCACATATTCTGGGCCCAGTGCCCATCCTGGTCCTGTGTGCGCTGCAGATAGTGAAGTGTGCTTTCGACTTCGGCATTCGCATTCAGCGCGACAAGCGCCCCTGCTGCCTCACACATATCACGCGGCCAAATCATATGATAACCGGCCCGAGAGCCCTCTCCGTTTATTTCGCCCCAAGGCATGGCGAGGCTGGCAATGATGCCGCCTGGATTTTCCTTGGCCATATGGGTTTTGAGGACGAGGCAGCTCGTCATCCACAGTTCTTTGCGAGCGCTAGCAGGCCGATCCACCGGCAGACCATGCAACCATCGTCGCCAATTCTGAAGATTGACGGTCCAGGCATCGGCAAAGCCGCGGCCTAATGATGTCAAAGCATTCTTGGCCGCTTCATCAGCGGAGCTGCCAAAACCCATGGCGAGGCAGGATGGATTCCTTGTGATTTGCAGTGTGATGGCCACAGAGCCATCCGAAGCTTCATGGAAGACCTCGCTTAATTTTCTGTCCCGCCGCAGAACCTGCCAGCCGTCACTCGACCCGACATATCCAACAGAACCAGCGCTGAAATCCGGCTTGCTGATGACGGCCATAAATGTTTTGCCATGGCTGGAAAAAGCCACAGGATGGCCTCGCCATTCATCAATCCAGGCGGAATTATGCGACACCTGGTTATCCAGATGCGGCGTGATGAGCGCAAAAAGCTGCAGAGGATCCGACTTATGCGCCGGGAGCAGATGCAGCTCCTGCAGCAGGACCGGAAGTTCCGGGTCCGCTGTGATGTGTTTGATGAGCGAATAGCGCCCCTGCTTGCAGCGGCTTCGAACGGTATAATTCGGAACACCCCATTCCTCGGTCGTCACGTCTGCAGCGGCATCGCATTTCTCTTCAGAAAAAAACTGCCGACCATCCGTAACGATAAAACCAAGTTCGCGCAAGCTGGGCGTGTCAATCCGCGGAAAATAAACTTCGGTGACGATTCCCTGGCACAGAGTAAACCACAGACGACTTTCTGGATGCAGAGCGGTCCCAACCGCTTCCTTGGCTCCAGGTGCCCAGGGCGTCGCGACCCCGGGATGACCATAGGCTTTTCGCTCTTCCTGTGCCCATCCCATAGTAATCCCCCTTTGTCGCGAGCCTTGTCGTCTTCATCATCATGCCGCGCCGCATCATTCTCGTCTTCGTCATAAGCCCCGATGCCCTGCAGAGCTTTCATACTGATTGCGGCAGAGGTTCCGGGTGCAAGGCCCATGCCCAGCAATTATGCCCACGATAGGTCATCTGGTATAATGCCGCTGCGCCCTTTTTCATCCATATGTTTTATCTATGAATAACCTAAGAAATATATATTTTACTTGGACGCACTTTTACGATCTCATGGTTGGATATATGATGTTACGAAGGGCTCGAAACATGAATATTCCGATGCTGTCCTTTTCCCTTTGCGCCTCGCTCTTTCTCTGCATGTGCGCGGAGGCTCCTACGGATCGGCCTCAGGCGCGCACCCTGTCAAAGTCCTCGGTGCAGTCTTTCAAAGGCTATAAAATACGAAGATTCAAGCTTGCTCAGCACGCTTATGTTTTACCCTTTCGCTGCTTTTTTGCCGCCAAACCCCGGGAGCAAGCCCGCCAGAGAATCAACACTGCGGACTTCCGGCAGGATAAGGCCTCCCGCCTGGAAACGAGGAACATCGACACTACGCCTTTCACCCCCTAAACATTCTTTCCGTTCCACTGCCGTTCGAGCCCTCTCCAATTCTGGATCTTATCTTGCAAACTTCCTCATGCCTGATGGGCGTTCATTGCGCAAACCCAACGCTAGAGCATAGCGGGAATAAGGAGTGAAGTATGAACGAGAATCCTGGCATTGGCGAAAAGGCGGGCAATATCATTCGGTCGGCAACGGCTCAAGCAGCCGGCATCGGAACAGAAACGACATCGACCATTCTAAAAAAATTGCACGTCATCAATCGTGCTGAAATTGAAGCAGGCTCCATTGCCTTGCAGCGGGGTCTCTCGGCGGCAGCCAGGGACTTCGGCCAGCATCTGATCAGCGATCACGAGCGAATGGACCGTGAGATCACTCAAGTGGCTCGGAATTTCAACGTGGATCTGCGTGATGAGCTATCGGAAGAAAGCGTGAGGCACCTCCGCGAGAAACTGGAGGACGTGGCCAGCAATTTGCGGGAGGCCGACCCCAAGGAATTCGATAGGATTTTTGGCGATAGCATGTACAAGGCCCACAAAGAAGCTATTGCCATGACGCAGAACGCTGAGGATGATGTCTCCTCGGATGAGGTCGGGCAGCTGCTGCGCTCGACGGTCGCGGCCCTCCAGCACCATGTCCAGCTTGCGGAAAGGGTTCAGGCCCAAGCTCAATAAAGAGTCAAAGACTTACATTGAAGTGTTGGAATCTCTTCCTTTCGAAGTGGAGCTAGTCAAGCTCCACTCCTTTAAGGATTCAGTACCTGGGCGACTCGCCTTGGGATGACCAGCCTCTGGTTTGCGCGGCTACCGAATGACGACGGGCGCTCAGATCCTGATAGTACTGGGAAACCTTGGTCTGGAAAGACTCCGAGAGACTCAAGTCTCGTGAATAAGGAGGCGCTTCCTTAACCTCATCCCGCACCATGGCCACCATCATGACCCGATCTTCCCAATTGATAGCCTGAATCATGCCCCGATCCACAACCACCTCACCGCCCGGCCACCAGGTTCTCGTATCGACGATCACGTGGGTGACGCTCCAGTCGGCGGCATCAATGAGCAGGTCCTCGACATGCCCCAGGTCACCATCAAGGGCTCGCAGCCCGTAGCTTTTCACCTCCAGAAAGCTGCGCAGATGGCTCTCTTCCGCCTGACCGGGATAACTCTGCCCTTCCTCGGAAGGGCTTTTGGGCGTTGCGCTGGACAAAAGATCCAGCGTTCGGGAGATCCCTGCCGGATAAGGTGGATAGGTGTAGATTCCTGGAAAGGAAGAGACGGCCTGAGGTGTCGACCAATAGGGCGACCACCCGTAGTACGAACTCAAGTATTCTTCGTACTGACGCGAAACCGTCTTTTCCGTGTCCGCGCCGGGACTGTTTTTGATCTGCTCTTCGGTCAGCTTGGATTGAAAAGCACCGGCCTCGGCATCCAAAGCGGTCAAGGCCTCGGGACTGATCAGGACCTGCCGCCCCGATAGCCATGAACCTGTGTCCACGACGCAGTAACGGATCTTCCAGGCACGATCGTCGAAATAAAGATCCTTGATGATCCCGGCGCCACGATCGACAGCCTGGACTCCGATCTTGATCAAAGCACTTGCTCGATAGAGCATTTTATCCTCCTTCCATGCGTCTCAGATCATCTCCCGAACCTTGTCTGACATCGCCGTAAGCGCAATCTTACCCGCATAGGGCTGTCCTCTTGCGAGCGCCTCGGCAAAGTGTTTGGCCTGTTCGAATTTGATCTTGCCAGGAAGAGGCGGTTCGAAAGGATCGACGACCGCCTCGATCAAGGCGGGACCATCATGAAGGAAGGCCTCATCCATGATCCGGCCGCAATCTGCGGGATTTTCGATCGTGAATCCTGCGACTCCATAAGCACGGGCCAAGGCCGCAAAATCAATCGGCTGCAGGTCAACTCCGTATTCAGGATTGCCCAGGAATACCATCTGCTCCCACTTGATCTGGCCCAAGGTGTTATTCTTGATCACAATGATTTTAATCGGCAGCTTGTACTTGACACAGGTTGCTAGTTCCGAAGGGAGCATCGAGAAACCACCGTCGCCAATGAAGGCCACGCACTGCCGGTGCGGAAACGCGATCTGCGCGGCGACCGCATAGGCGAGTCCGCAGGCCATGGTTGCGAGCGTACCGGAGCACGAGAACATCTGGCCCTTCTTGGCCCGGATCTGTCGCGCCCACCAGGTCGTGATGGTCCCTGAATCCGAGGATATGATCGCATCGTGGCTAAGGCGTTTGCCCAATTCCCACGCGACGACCTGCGGCTTCATCGGCATATCGGAACGTGTGCCGCGTTCTTCCATCAGCTCCCACCATTCCTCCATTCCTTTCTGCGCCTTTTTCAGGAAACTTTTATCCTCTTTGTTCTTCAGAAGAGGTGAAAGGGCTTGCAGCGTCTTTTGGCTGTCACCGATCAAGCCAACCTCGACCGGATAGCGAAGGCCGATGCGCATCGGATCCATATCGAGCTGAATGGCCCGAGCCTGTCCTGGCTTGGGATAAAACTCCATATAAGGGAAGGATGACCCGATGATGAAAAGCGTATCGCAATTCTCCATCACCTCCTGCGAGGGTCGCGTGCCGAGCAGACCCAGCCCACCCGTTGTATAAGGGCTGGTATCCGGAACCGCTGCTTTCCCGAGCAGAGCTTTAATAATGGGCGCGCCGAGCTTTTCCGCCATCTCCTCGATAGTATCACCCGCGTTGAGCGCTCCGCGTCCGATCAGAAAAGCGACTTTTCGCCCGGAATTCAGAAGGTCGGCGGCGGCATGAAGATCATGCTCCGAGGGCAGGCGATCGCTGAGAGCGCGCACGGTCGATCCATGATGCGGCACGTTGCGCTCCGAACGGCGCTTTTCCATGACCTCCATGGTCTGCATATCCACCGGGAAGGTGATATGAGCCACCCCCTTATAGGAAAGAGCTGTGCGACAGGCGAGATCCACGACTCCTTCCACATGGGCCGGCCCCATGACCCGGCTGTTATAGATCGCCACATCCTGGAAGAGCTTATCAAGTTCGACATCCTGCTGTGTATAGGTATTGATCAGGTCGTGAAATTGCAAACCTGTGATGGCCAGAACCGGCTGACCATCAAGCTTGGCATCATAGAGCCCATTCAGAAGATGAATGCCTCCCGGCCCCGATGTGGCCAGGCAGACCCCGAGTTTGCCGGAAAACTTTGCATAGGCGCAGGCCATGAATGCTGCGGACTCTTCATGGCGAACCTGTATGAAGCGCACCGTATCCTGGCGCTTGCGAAGTGCTTCCATGATTCCGTTGATTCCATCACCTGGAAGGCCGAAAATTGTATCCACGCCCCAATCGACAAGCCGTTCAATTAAGATATCTGCCGCTGTATGTTTCATTGGTAAGAGTCTCCTGTCTGCACGCCGGCCGTTTATTTTTGCAGCTTCAGCAGCATCATGCCACGTCCCGAAACGGTCTTCATCCAGAGCTTTCTGTATGCTCAGCTGTCGCTCGGATCGCTGAAGCATTCTATCCATCCTGGAAAGGTAACAGTGTTGTCGCGGGACTACGCTTCGCAGAGGCTGCATGGATAGACTTAAACTATGGATCGCATTCTTTTCATGTATGAATGGCATTCGAAGCTGAAAACGAAATGCGAATGCGCAGCCTCGAACGAATCCATGGGAAAAAACAAAATAAAAAATCCTTTTCCAGCATGCACCTTGCAAGAGCACGAGACATATGACAGTTGGTCTCGCGAGAAGAGGAGAGAATGCTGGAATTTTCGATGATCAATGGCTCAAGCTCGGCTACCCAGGTCGTGCTTTGGTTTGGCCCCATGGGAACTGCCGCCCTCTGTTATTCCAGCTATTCGGCTCAACGCCTTGGAGTTCAGCAGATCTGGACCATTGGCAGCCTGGTCGTCACACCGCCTGTGTTCGTCCATGGACTCAATACCACGCCCCAGCCAAAACCGGAATCAGTCGCCAAGGAGGAAGCACGCTATGGACTCGCATAGTTCACAACATCCCATGCAAGGCATGAAGCAAAGGGGCGGAACCCGCTCCATGGGAGACATGGGTCATCCCTACAGTGAAGCCCGCTTTCGCATGCTGGAGACGCATCATAAGCAAACGCTCTGGGTTTACTGGACGCTGATCCTGTTCGGGGTCTGGATGCTGGTGGCCCCTTTCACCTTCGGTTCGCACAGCGCTCTCGTTCAGCCTGCGGGCGGGCGTTCCGTCTGGTTGAGTCTGGAGCAGCGCGCCACCGCTATGCTCTGGAGCGATCTCTTCTCCGGGTTTCTTCTGCTGATCTTCGGCTGGCGATCCTTGACTCCCAACCGGCCTTATAGCCTTTGGATATGCTGTTTCACGGGCATCTGGCTGACTCTGGCACCCATACTTTTCTGGGCCCCGAAGGCTGTTCTCTATCTGAATGATACCTTCATCGGCGCCTGGGTGATTGCTCTGACCGTCCTGATCGCCGGCATGCCCAACATGATGCTCTATATGGAAATGGGAGCCTCCATGCCCTCGGGATGGACCTATAATCCATCGAGCTGGCCACAGCGTTGGATTATGATCGTAACGGGCTTTTTGGGTTGGATAGTCTCTCGCTATCTGGCCGCCTATCAGCTCGGCTATACGGGTATGATGTGGGATCCCTTCTTTGAAGGCTCCGCCTCACGCGTCCTGACCTCGGATCTTTCCCGCAGCCTGCCCGTTTCGGACGCAGGTCTGGGCGCGATCGCCTACACATTCGAATGTCTCATGGGTTTCATGGGTGGCCCTGCTCGCTGGAGGACCATGCCCTGGATGGTCACATTCTTTGGAATCCTCGTGATTCCGCTGGGACTCGTGCATATCCTGCTTGTGATTTCACAGCCTGTGGTGGTAGGCGCGTGGTGCACCTTCTGTCTTCTGGCAGCAGCCATCATGCTCCCTATGATCCCTTTGGAAGTCGATGAAGTCGTCGCCATGGGTCAGTATCTTGCCCGCGTCCGGCGGCGTGGAGACTCACTTTGGAAAGCCTTTTGGAAAGGAGGGCCGGAGGAGGAGCAGCAGCATGAGGAGTCCATGCATGAAGCGCCTGAACTCCTGGCACTGCCGCAGAAGACCTCAGAGGTCTTGAAAGCTTCGTTCTGGGGATTCAGTCTGCCCTGGAATCTTATTCTCACAAGCCTCGTAGGGCTTTGGCTGATTTTCAGCCCCATGGTCTTCCAACCGGATCCCAAGGGCACCGAACTGCTTCAAGTGCTCGGGCTGCTGACCATAACATTCTCCGTATTGGCCATGGGTGAGGTCATTCGCAGCTGCCGCTATCTCAACGTCATTCTCGGGCTCGGGCTGGCTTCGATCCCGTTCGTCCTCAACACCGCAGGGTCTCTGCGGATTCATAACATCGCTGTCGGTCTTGCCATCGCCCTCTTGTCGATTCCCAAAGGGAAAATAGAGGAGCGTTACGGGACATGGCAGCGATGGATCCTTTAAGGAGAGCATCATGGAATCAAGTGCAGACAAGGAAGTGGTGGTCATCACAGGCGCATCAGCCGGCGTGGGGCGTGCGACGGCGCGGGCCTTTGGTCAACGCGGGGCCTCCGTGGCCTTGATCGCGCGCAATGAAAAACGGCTGGAACAGACCAAAGCGGAGATCGAGCAGGCCGGAGGAGAGGCCCTGGTGCTACCGCTCGATGTTTCCGATGCGCAAAGCATGGATGAGGCGGCGGAGACTGTGATGCGGACCTTCGGCAAAATTGATGTCTGGGTGAACAACGCCATGGTTTCCGTATTTTCACCCGTGAAGGAAACAAGTGCCGAGGAGTTCCGCCGTGTGACGGAAGTCACATATCTCGGCTACGTCCACGGCACACTCGCCGCGCTCCGGCATATGCTGCCCCGAAACAAAGGAACGATCGTGCAGGTGGGTTCGGCTTTGGCCTATCGCGGCATTCCCCTGCAGGCGGCCTACTGTGGAGCCAAGCACGCGATTCAAGGTTTTACGGAGTCACTGCGTGCGGAACTTTACCATGACAAAAGCAATGTTTGGGTCACCATGGTGCAGATGCCGGCTTTGAATACACCACAATTTGCCTGGAGCCGCTCACGCATGCCGCATAAGGCCCAGCCCGTGCCACCCATCTATCAACCGGAAGTTGCCGCTGAGGCCATCGTATGGAGCGCGCACCACCGACGTCGACAATTGAGTGTGGGGCTTTCCACCTCGATCGTGATTCATGGCAACAAAATTGCACCCGGCTTCGGTGATCACTATTTGGGGTGGACAGGTTATGCGTCGCAGCAGAGGCCTGAACTTCGTGATCCCAATCGTCCGGATAATCTTTTCGAGAGCGTTGCGGGTGATTACGCGGCGCATGGTGACTTTGATACAAGGGCTCACGGGTCAAGCCCTCAGCTCTGGATGAATACGCATCGAAGCATGATGCTGGGCGTAGGACTGGGCGCTGCAGCCCTCGGCTATCTGTTCAGCCGCAATCACTCGCATTGAAAAAGGCGCTCCTGCATGGCTCAGCTGTTTAGCAAAAAAGCCGATCACATTCTCAGAATGGTGCTGATCGGCATCGTGCTGCTGGGTGGACTCTCGATCGCTTTGGGTTACGGCTGGAGCTATTCATCCTTCAATACGAACGAACATATGGTCGTCCAGCAAACAGTGCCCTTCAGCCATGAGCATCATGTGGGAGGACTGGGCATCGACTGCCGCTACTGCCATACCTCGGTCGAAGTCTCGGCGCATGCCGGCCTGCCCGCAAGTTCCATCTGCATGAACTGTCATTCCCAGATCTGGTCCGAAAGCGCGATGCTGGAGCCTGTGCGGGATTCCTTTGCAGGGAAAAATCCTTTGGTTTGGGCCAAGGTGAACGATCTGCCTGATTTCGTCTATTTCAATCACAGCATCCATATCACCAAGGGCATCGGCTGTGAAAGCTGCCACGGGCGCGTCGATCGCATGCCCCTTATGGAAAAAGTTCACAGCTTTCATATGGAATGGTGCCTGGAATGCCATCGCGATCCCGCGCCGCATGTGCGACCAAGGGAAGCGCTCACCGTCATGGGATGGGAGCCGAAAAGCGCCGAGCAAGCGCCGGACGTCCTGGCCCGTCAGTACAAGGTGCAATCCAAAACAGACTGCTACGCCTGTCATCGTTAAAAGGAGTTCGCATGGACCAGTCGTCCCGTGACGATCATCAGCTTTCGCGCCGCCACCTCCTGCAGTGGATGGGAGGTTTATCCGCTCTGCTGGCCACGCCTGGCTGCGTTCGTCAGCCGCGCGAATACCTGATCCCCTATGCGCGCATGCCTGAACACATGATCCCGGGCGAGCCGCAGTTTTACGCCACGGCCATGCCCTCGGACGGTTACGGCATCGGACTTCTCGCCAAAACACATCTGGGTCGTCCGATTAAAATTGAAGGGAATCCGCAGCATCCGGCGAGTCTTGGAGCCACTGATGCCTTCGCCCAGGCGTCGATTCTTTCTCTTTATGACCCGGAACGCGCCCGTGCAGTCACAGGTCCCAAAGCAGTGGGAACATGGTCGGACTTTCGCCGTGCCCTGCGTCAGATGCTGGAAAATCCAGCCCGTATCACCGATGGAAAAATCCGCATCGTGCTGCCGCGCGAGACCTCGCCCACGGTTCTGGAAACGGTGAAGCAGCTGCAGCAGACCTGGCCCGGCATCATCTGGCATCGCATGGGGGCCTTGCCGCTCGGCGCGGAAGGACGGGTGGCCTCTGGGCTTTTGCGCAGGCCCGTGGATGCCGTTTATGATCTGACTCGCGCCGATCGGGTGCTGTCCTTCGATTACGATATCTTTTCGATGGGACCGGGTCGTTTGCGTTATGCTCGCGAACTTACGCAGCGACGCGGCGAAGATCGGCAGCAGGATATGAATCGGCTCTATAGCGTGCACACGACGCCGACACTTTTCAGCGCCTACGCTGATCATACGTTGCCTGTGTCTGTTCCCGGTTTGCGTGCGTCCCTACTCGCCCTGGCCCGCGCTCTGGGTGTGGAAGGCGGCGGTTCCCCGATCCTCCCAGCCGAGCAGCAGAGATGGATCACGGAACTGGCGGATGATCTCAAATCGCATCGGGGTCGTTCCCTCGTGCTTCTCGATCCCCTGCAGGCCGATGATCTGCAGCAGTTGATTCTGCAGATCAATGCCACGCTCGGCAATATGGGGCAGACACTCGTCTGGCAGGATTCCGTTCTCGATCGGAATGATATTCTTTGGGCGAGCGAGGAAGCTCTGGCCCAGGATCTCGAACAGCACAAGGTGGAGGTTCTTCTGCTGCTCGGCGTGAATCCCGCGTATCATTCCGCGTTCGCGCCGACCTTTCGTGAACAGCTTCCACGACTGGCGTTCAGTGCGCATCTGAGTCATTATTACGATGAAACGAGTCGCCTCTGCCACTGGCATATTCCGCAGGATCACTATTTGGAATCTTGGGGCGATATCGCTGCATTCGATGGTACGACTTCGATTCTACAGCCCACGATAGCCCCGCTCTTTGCCAGCAAATCAATCCTGGGCTTTCTGCAGGGGCTGAGTTCCGCCTCGGAGCAAAGCGACTACGATCTTGTTCGTGGGTTTTGGGAACAACAGCGGGGCGGACCGCGCTTCGCTCAGGATTGGGAAAGCTGGCTGCATGCCGGTCTGATTCCGCAAACAGAACGAGCGCGAATCGCCTGGACGGAGCCGCAATGGCCACCCATCACGCAGCGGGCGAACGTGGCCCCTGCGACGTCCACGGAGAGCATGGATGTGGTTCTGCGGCCTGATCCGTCCCTTGGTGATGGAAGCATGGCCAACAATCCCTGGCTTCAGGAATTGCCGAAACCCTTCAGCAAACTCACCTGGGATCATGCTTTGCTGATGCATCCTGATCGGGCGAGGCATCTGAATGTGCAAACAGAAGATCAGGTCGAACTGGAAATCGAAGGCAGAAAACTGGTAGTTCCCGTTCTGATCCTCGATGCTCATCCGCGTGAAACGTGCACTCTGACTCTGGGTTATGGCCGGGATATGCCCGGGCACCTCTGCCACGGCATCGGCGTGAACGCCTATCAACTGCGGCGTCCGCAGGATGGCTGGTCTTTGGAAGGGGTTCATGTGCGTAAACTCAAGACAAAGCGCTATCCCCTGGCGCGGACCCAGACTCATTTCATGGAATATCCCCATCAGAATCTGGTTCGCATCGGCGACTGGCAGGAATTTCTGCAGAATCCTGAACTCTTCACGAAAAAGCACGAAGAACCCCGCACCATGGAACCGACCATACCCATCCAACCGTCGCGTATTCTGAATCAACCCGAGGATCCGCTGCAGTGGGGCATGACGATCGACACCAGCACCTGCATCGGCTGCAACGCCTGCGTGGTGGCCTGCCAGGCGGAAAATAATATCCCGGTCGTCGGCAAGCACGAGGTGATCGCCGGGCGTGAGATGCACTGGCTGCGTATTGATCACTACTTTGAAGAGAAAAGTCCCGACGCCGACTGCACCTTCCAGCCCGTTCCCTGCATGCACTGCGAAACGGCTCCCTGCGAGCTGGTCTGTCCCGTCGAAGCCACGGCGCACAGCGAGCAGGGCCTCAATCAGATGGTGTATAACCGCTGCGTGGGGACGCGCTACTGTTCGAACAACTGCCCTTATAAAGTGAGGCACTTCAATTTCCATAACTACGGGAACGTGAATTCCCTCACTCAGCTCCAACGAAATCCCGATGTCACCGTGCGCTCGCGCGGCGTCATGGAAAAGTGCACGTACTGCGTGCAGCGCATCAACGCGATCCGCATCACGGCCACACGCGAGGGACGCGAGGTTTCCGGCAACGAGGTGCAGACCGCGTGCGCCCAGGCCTGTCCCACCCGGGCCATCATCTTCGGCAATATCAAAGAAAAGACGAGCACCGTCGCGCAGTGGAAACGCAGCACGCGCAACTATGATCTTCTCGGGGAATTGAATACCCGCCCCCGGACGAGCTATCTGGCCCATCTGAAAAATCTGAACGCGATACTGCGCAAACTGAGTGGCCGGTCGCAACCCGAGCCGAAGGAAGGTTAAGCCATGCAGCAGGAAAAGGAAGGTGCCGCCTATCTCGCCCATCCTGAACGCCACAGCCTGGCTTCGGTGACCGATAAGATCGTATCCATCGTTCAGGATGCGAACCGTCGCGGCGGATGGCTTTTAGGCTTCGGTCTCGCCTTTGCGCTTCTCATGCTGCTGTTTGCGAGCATCGCCTGGCTGCTGTTCGCCGGCATCGGCATCTGGGGCGTTAACATCCCGGTGGCCTGGGGCTTTGCCATCATCAATTTCGTCTGGTGGATCGGGATCGGACACGCTGGAACGCTGATTTCGGCCATCCTCCTGCTGTTTCGCCAGAGCTGGCGTACATCGATCAACCGTTTTGCCGAGGCCATGACGCTCTTCGCGGTGGCCTGTGCAGCGATCTTTCCCTTGCTCCACTTGGGAAGGCCTTACCTTTTCTACTGGCTGGTCCCCTATCCCAATACCATGAATCTCTGGCCGCAATTTCGCAGTCCCCTCATGTTCGATTTCTTTGCCGTGTCCACCTATGGAATAGTTTCGCTGCTGTTCTGGTATGTGGGTCTTTTGCCGGATTTGGCCAGTCTGCGGGATCGGGCGCGCAGTCTGCGGATGCGCCGTGTGTATGGAGTCATGTCGCTTGGCTGGCGCAACTCTGCGAGGCACTGGCAGCATTATCAGACCATTTATCTGATCATGGCCGGCCTTGCCGCCCCTCTTGTCGTGTCGGTGCATACCATCGTGAGTTTCGACTTCGCGGTGGCCATCGTTCCTGGCTGGCATTCGACCATCTTTCCACCTTACTTCGTCGCAGGCGCCATCTACTCGGGTTTTGCCATGGTTCTTTGCCTTCTGATTCCGGTGCGCAGCGTCTATGGCCTTAAGGATTTCATCACCGATCGGCATATTGATGTCATGGCCCGCGTGATGCTGGCCACGGGGATTTTTCTCGCTTACGGGTATCTATTCGAAAGCTTTACGGCCTTCTATAGCGGGGATACGCAGGAAATCAGCATGCAGCTCGATCGGATGACAGGTCCTTACGCGCCTATCTATTGGATACTTCTCGTCTGCAACATCCTCATCCCGCAGTTGCTCTGGTGGAAAAGCCTGCGTTCCAGCTCCATCGCCGTTTGGCTGCTGGCCATGGTCATCAACGTCGGGATGTGGCTGGAGCGTTTCATCATTGTCGTGACCAGTCTGCACCGCACCCAGCTACCAGCGCAGACGGGTTTCTATATGCCGACCTTTTGGGATTGGAGCACCTTTATCGGCACGATTGGTTTGTTCCTATCCTTGCTTTATCTCTTCATGCGCTATCTTCCGATCATCGCGGTGAGTGAGCTGCGGGAAATGGTCGCGCACAGCAAGGAGTCCCCACCATGACGCCGGGCCGTGAACTCTACGGAATCATGATGGCCTTCGATGGAGCCGATCAGGCCCGCGAAGCTGCGCAGAAGCTGCATCAGGAAGGCTTTCGCGCGCTCGATGCCTTCACGCCTTATCCGGTCGAGGATATGCCCGAAGCGCTCGGACTTAAGAAAAGCTGGCTGCCGAAAGCCATATTCTGCGGCGGGCTCCTGGGTGGCCTCAGCGGATATGCCCTGCAGTACTGGGCGTCCGCTTATGCGTATCCTCTTGTCATCGGAGGGCGTCCTCTGAACAGCATCCCGGTTTTTATTCCGATCACGTTTGAAACAACGGTCCTGGCTGCGGCCCTGACCGCGACCTTCGGCATGCTGATCGCGAATCGACTGCCGCGCCTGAACCATCCGGTTTTCAACGTGCCCGAATTCGAGCGAGCCAGCGTCGATCGCTTCTTCGTCTGCGTGCGGGCCGATGATCCCCGCTTTGACTATGAGCACCTTCGCAGCTTGATGAATCAACTTCCCCATGAAGGGATCCACGATGTCAGGATCTAGATTTTCCATCATACTGCTCCTGCTGCTGATGAGCTGTCGTCCTGCGGACATGTACGATCAGAAAAAAGCCGTGGCCTATGAATCCACTCCGGTATTTTCCGACCAGAGATCCGCGCGGCCGCCGGTGGACAATACGGTGGCGCAGGATTCTGATTTCAACCAGCCCTGGCGTGCAGCCCACCTCGACAATGAACGCAATACCGCACCCTTTGCCATCGCCCGGCCTGATTTGGAGCGGGGACGCGAACGCTACGAGATTTATTGCACGCCCTGCCACGGCTGGACCGGCGAAGGCAACGGAATGATCGTTCAGCGCGGCTACCTGCAACCGCCTTCGTTTCACGATCCGGTTCTGAAGGGAAAACCTCTTGCCCACTATGTGCAGGTCATGACCTCAGGAATCGGCGCCATGCCCTCCTATGCGGCACAAATTCCCTTGCGGGATCGGTGGCTGATCGCTGTCTATCTGCGCGTTCTGCAGTCCAGCCGCGATGTGCCGGTGACGAGCCTGGGCGATGAAGCCCGTGGAAAATTGGAGGAAGCCCAACCGTGAACGCCGCTCTTTCCCATTCAAGCCGTCCCCACTGGCTCCTTTGGATCCTTCTGCTGTTGGGCGTCGTCGCCTGTGTGGCTGCGGCTCTGATGCAGCCTGCGATGTTTTTTGTCGCCTATCTTGAAGCCTATCTCCTGATTCTCGGGACCGTCCTCGGCAGCATGCTGATCCTTCTGATTCATCAGCTGACCGGGGGAAACTGGGGCTTTCAGATCCAGGGTTTTCTGAATGCCTCTCTTGCCACCCTTCCCTGGCTGCTTCTCTTTCATATTCCCCTGCTCTTCGGTCTGGATGCTCTTTACATCTGGTCCCGCCCCGATGCTCATGCCCTGCTGCCTATCCTGGATCGCAAGGACTGGTATCTGAACACTCCATTTTTTTATGTTCGCACCGCCATCTTCTGGGCCTGCTGGCTGCTGATCGGTTTTCTTCTGCGGCGGCAGCTCAAATTCCAGATCCGTGATGGCCTGCGGGAAACCAATCGAAGTCTGGGTTCCTGGGCTTTGATCGTCAGTGTCCTGACCATGAGCTTTGCGTCCGTGGACTGGGTCATGTCCCTGGAACCGCACTTTTACTCGTCCATTTACGGGCTCATCATCCTTACGGGTTTTCTGATCAGCGCCTTTGCCTGGGTGATCATCGCGCAGGCCAGCTCACCACCGGCAGCGTCTGCCGAGCGATCGGCCGAGGGGAAAGGAACCCTTCTGGATCTTGGCAACCTGCTTTTGATGAGTGTCATGCTCTGGGCCTATGGCAGCTTCTCTCAGCTGATCCTCGTCTGGGCGGGGCAGTTGCCGGACGAGATCCTTTTTTATCACAGACGTTTTCATGCGCCCTGGCAGGCTCTCGGCTGGTTTCTTTTGCTTCTGGGTTTTGCGCTCCCCTTTGTGCTTCTCCTCTGGCGGCAGAATAAGAAGCATCCCAGAACTCTGCTTTGGATTGCGATCATCGCGCTTTTAGGCCATTGGCTCGATCTGATCTGGAATGTGCAGCCCTTTTTCGAGGCGCCGCTGATGATCTGGGTGAGCCTGACTCTTCTGACGAGCCTCA
>NZ_DASTAT010000139.1 GCF_035712445.1 Oligoflexus sp.
GCGGAGCCCGGGTTGATTCTTGATGATTTTGAAAGCGGCCTGCCATGGGAGGTCAAGGAATGGGGGGATGGCGGCACTCTCAGCGCCGATACGCAGCATGTTTCGCACGGAAAGAAGTCGTTGCGCCTGCAGTTTGAAAAAGCCGGGGGGGAGCCTCATCCGCGAGGCATCGTTCTGCGTCGCTCCCTTCTGGGAAAGGCCAGCGACTATCAGGATTTTACCTTCGATATTTTTGTGGAGACCACAGCGCCGCTGCGCCTTCACGCAGGAATTGATGCCGACCGCACTTATGAACGCACGTCCATCGTCCTGCAGCCTGGCTGGAATCGCAATATCCAGCTGCCGCTTCTGGACGGGAGTTTTACGGCCTGGGATTCTGAACAGGGCCACATTCCCTTAAAGCCTGACATGGCGATCGGCTCTTTGATTCTGAGCTTTCATCGGGAGCTGAATGAACCCGGCAGTATTTATCTCGACCACATCAGGGCCCAGTCAAGACCTGAACTGAATTTTAAAAAGGCCAAAGGCCATCCACCCCTTCAGCCCATCCTTCGCTTTCAAAAAATCATCAGGCCGGACGGCGTGGCCCAGGTCTATAGACCCTGGGAATGGACTGTGGATATGAATGCAGCTGTTCTTGATCCCTATGATCCGAACGAGCTGGACCTGAAGGCCACCTTCACTTCACCCCGGGGACGGACCATGGAAATACCAGGCTTTCTTTATGCAGGCACCGTCACAGGCGTCGAGCCGGTGCGTGATGCTGTCTGGAAAATTCGCTTCACGCCGACCGAGCCGGGCGAATGGAGCTATCGCGTCTCGGTTAAAAACCGTGGGCAATTTGTTCAAAGCGAGATCTTCAGCTTCCGGGCCGAGACCGGCAGGGACGATGGCTTTATTCGGGTGGATCCGAAATCTCCCCAGTACTTCAGTTTTGATTCTGGACGCTTTTATTATCCGATCGGGCAGAACGTCGCTTGGCTTCCCTTCCAGGATTACGATCGCTACTTTGAGCGGATGGCGACGCACGGCGAGAACTGGGCCCGGATCTGGATGACGAACTGGAGCTTTGGCATTGAATGGAAACCTATGGGCCAATTCCAGGGGCTTGGCGCTTATAATTTGGAGCGGGCACAAAAACTCGATGAGCTTTTGGAGAAGGCGGACACCCATGACCTTTACCTGCAGCTGGTCTTTGATTTCCATGGAGCCTACAGCAGCAAGGTGAATCCGGAATGGTCGAACAATCCCTACAATGTGATCAACGGCGGATTTTTAGCCAGTCCTGATGAATTTTTCACCAACCCCGAGGCCAAGGTTGTTTATAAAAAACGTCTGCGCTATATCATAGCCCGATGGGCCGCGAGCCCCCGTGTGATGGCCTGGGAATTTTTCAACGAAGTGAGCTTCACTGATAATTTCAATGAGCGGAACGTCAACGCCTGGCATCTGGAAATGGCCAGCTATGTGAAACAGCTCGATCCCTATCAGCATCTTACCACCACCAGTTATGGTGGGGACGCCATGGGCGATGTCTATCAGCTGCCGGTGATCGACTTCTCGCAGTACCATATCTATGCGCAGAATGTTGTCAAGCAGCTGCCCCGCATCAACACCAAACTCAGCCAGTATAAAAAGCCGTATTTCATAGGCGAATTCGGCAGCGACGCGGCCAATGGCGGGGATGATCAGGATAAGACCGGCGTCTTTCTGCATGCGGGACTTTGGAGTCAGTTCATGCAGCCCGCCAGCGGCAACGCCATGCCCTGGTGGTGGGATTCCCATATTGAACCGAATAACCTTTACTATCACTTTGCGGGTCTCGCTCGCTTCGCCCAAGGCGTGGACCGGCGTCAGCACCCCTTCGTACCCTTCGCCCAGAAACTGCGCATGACGGTCGGGGATCAGACCTATGATTTTGATTTGATCGGGCTTCAGAGTCCCGATCTTTCCATGTTCTGGCTGTGCGATTCTCTGGGCATGAACCCAAAAGGAAGGCCCGAGCAGCTGGCCTATCAGGATGTGAAGATCGCTCTGCCCGACTTCAAGGATCAGCTCTATGACCTTGAATTCTGGGACACCTATCAGGGCAAGGTCATCGACACGGCGAAGCTGGAGCCGGACGGAGGCCGACTGGCTTTCGAGCTGCCGCGCTTCAGCAATGATATCGCGTTCAAGATCAGGCCTCGCCAAACACTGGCGAGACTGATCCGTTCGAATAAAAACCAATGAGGCCTTGCATGGGACAATCCTTTACGAGCCGTCGGCCGCCGGAAGCGCAGCGCTGTTTCAAAAGTCCGGCGGTCGAGCATTTGATTCGGGAAATCAAGGACTTTCTGGGGCACGGGGAGTTAGCCTGGCTCTTTGAAAACTGCTTTCCCAACACCCTCGACACCACAGTTTTCTTTGATGCCGAGGGTCCTGACACCTTCATCATCACCGGGGATATCCTGGCCATGTGGCTGCGGGATTCCTGCGCTCAGATCTGGCCTTATCTGCCTTTGATGAAAGAGGACCAGGGCCTGGACCGTCTGGTCCAGGGCACGATTCGACGTCAGGTGCACTGCATTCACATTGATCCCTATGCCAACGCCTTCTATCAGGATGCGCGCATGAGTCCCTGGCAAAGCGATAGGACCGACATGAAGCCGGGCGTGCATGAACGAAAGTGGGAACTCGATAGTCTCGCCTCGTTCCTGCGTCTGTCCTATGGCTACTGGCATCATACCGGCAGCACAGCCGTCTTCGATGCCGCCTGGGTGAAGGCGGTTCGTCTCATCTGCACGGTAGCGGAAGAGCAGATGGGAGCGGACCGGGGTCAGTATTATCGCTTTCAAAGGGTGTCCGATATCGCGACCGAGACCCTGCCCCTCAGCGGCCAGGGCAACCCGGGGCGGCCCTGTGGTCTTGTGGCTTCGGGCTTTCGCCCTTCGGATGATGCCTGCATTTTTCCTTATCTCATTCCATCCAATGCCATGATGGTGGTGAACCTGCGGCACGCGGCCGAACTTCTTCAGATCCTGGGCGTCGAGGACCTTGCCGAAACGTGCAATCGGCTGGCGACGACGTTGGGTGCCGGGATTCATGAATGGGCTGTGGCTGATGCCGGCGACGGGCCGGTCTTTTTTTACGAGGTGGACGGCTATGGCAGCCGGGTTTTTATGGATGACGCCAACATCCCGAGTCTTCTCTCGCTCCCCTACCTCGGCTATGTTTCCCGGAATGATCCCACGTATCTGCGTACGAGGCAAAAGCTTTGGAGTCGGGCCAATCCCTATTTTTTCCAGAGCGAAAGAGAGGACAGAAGGCCGGAACACGAAGGCATAGGCAGCCCCCATACCGGAACTGGCGCCATCTGGCCTTTGAGTTTGATGATGTATGCTTTGACCAGTGAGCGTGATGATGAGATCAAAAAAGCCCTGCGGATCCTGATGAGCAGCCATGCGGGAACAGGCTTCATGCATGAATCCTTCGCCTGCGGTCAGCCCGGGAATTTCACGCGTTCCTGGTTCGGCTGGGCGAACTCGCTCTTCGGTGAGCTGATCGTTACCCTTTACCGCACGCAGCCCGAACTGCTTTTGAGTTTCAAGGCGTGAAAGAGAAAAGGCACAGGGACTGACCCTGTGCCTCTTGAATATTTGAAACGATCATAATCTCACGACTATTCTCGATCAAAAACTTTCGGAACGCGCGTCGCGGGGACCACGCTTTCTGTTGTCGATCGCTTCGGAAACCTTGACCCGGCGGCCATCGACTTCCTGACCATCGTACTGAGTGATGGCTTCGCTGGCGTGCGCAGCATCCACGAACGTCACGAAACCAAAACCTTTGGAGCGGCCTGTTTCGTAATCCGTGACGATCTTCACATCTTCAACCTCGCCGATGGCTTCGAACACGCTCCGCAGAACGTCTTCACTGGTTCTGAAATTCAAGCCACCGATGAACAACTTTTTACTCATACAGACAAAACCTTAACAAAAGAGTCTTAAAAAGCGAACACTGTTCGAGAACAGCTTCACTGGAAACCTGGCATTCGCAATGACAAGGGGAAAAGAGACAAGGGCTGCTTTTACCTTCATGAAGAGACGTGCGAGGCTACTTTCTTATTATTCTATCATGCTCCATCGAAAGAACAATCGCAAAAAATGAACGACGAATATTTTTGTTCAGAAGGAGGGCGCTATCTTGCCAAAGTTCCACTGAAGTTTGCCCCTTTTAGGACGACAACCCCAATAGGAAGGCCTCGGGTTGATCAGCGGCGGACCCTGGCCTGCAGTTCAAGATGCTCGCGTGTCAAAGCCTCCACGAGTTCAGTCGCATTCTCAATTTCCGCTTCGATGGAACTGCCCTGCGCGATATTTTTCAGATAGCCCTGGATGTCGACAGGCTTTAAAGACGTCGTGCTCTTGTTTTGATAGACCATGTTCTCGGCCTGAGTGAAGCGCGTTTCATAAACAGACGAGAGACTGCGCAAAAGGCGGATCAGATCGCGGCATTCCTGAATCAGACGTCCGCTGATGTTTTCCCAGCGGCCATAGGCAATAGCCTGCTCGGCATAATGAATCAGCTCCTGATTGCGCACCGGTTTTTCGATCAGGGCATGGCAGCCCGCATTCAGGGCTTTGATGGCCAGTTCCTTATCGGCGACACCTGTGAACATGACCGTTGGCGTCAGGATACCTTCGAGTTTAAGCTGCTCCAGGAACTGCAGACCATTCATCCCAGGCATACGAAAGTCCGTAATGATGACATCGGTCCTGTGCCCTTCGATGAGTGCCTTGAGCGCCTTCATGGGATCGTCGAAGGTACTGACTTCAAAGCCCTGAGCGCTGAGAACTTCATGGCAGATTTCAAGAATCTCACGGTCATCATCGAGCAGCAGGACGCGGCCTTTAATCATATTCACACCCAAAGCTGATTGCCTTGATTATAGGTCAAGGCCGATCCCGGCGTCCAGCGAGAGAGTGACTGCTCTTCGGATCAAGCACACCGGCCGTCCGGTTGTGCGGCGTCAGCCAGCGTGCAACATTTTTGACTAGCTCCAAACGAAGCTCCTGACTCCGTATGGGTTCCTTCTGAATCAGGCGCCAATCGCCGAGCACTTCGAATTCGCCCAGCTGCATGGTGAAGGCGCGGACATTGCGGTTGACATCGGCCCAGGCCGCCGTGTTCTCCGCCTGGAATCGACGCAGATCCTTGTCCTGGCAGCTTCCTGCGGATGATTCCACAAGGCGCGCCAGGCGCTGAAGAAGGTCGCGAGCATCACGCCCCGGCCCGGGTTTGGCCATGAAGACGATGAAGCCTTCATCCACCGACTGCTGCACGAATCCAAAAGCTTCCCGAGCCAAACCCGTCTGAATTAATTTCTTCTGAAGCGGACTGTCCCTGTGGCTGCTGAGGCAATGCACCAGAGCCTGAGCCGCGACGAAGGAAGGATCCGCTCCCGGCATGGCGCGATAGATGAGGCCGACATAGGATGGGCCGCCCGGTTTGGGAATCACGATCATTCTCTCGCTGAACTGAGGCTTCAACTCGAACGCGCGTTCATCAAGGGTCGCAGTCCGATTCAAAAGAGGAGCAAAATATTTTTCAATGAGGCGCTGCGCGTCCTCGATCGCAAAGGCACCGCCGATACTCAATACGGCGAGACCAGGATGATAGCGTCTTTGATAGAAAGCCTGAATATCCTCAAGGCGCGCCTGCAATAGGCCCGCCTCCAGACCGAAGGTATCACGGCCATAGGGATGATGAGGATAGGCGATCGCCATCATCTCCTGAAGCAGGGGCTGAAAACCCGAGCGGCCGCTGTTCTCCCATTCTTTCTTCACAGCCACGAGTTCCTGCTGCAGGGCGCTTTCCGTTAAAAGAGCCAGGCTCATGCGATCAGCTTCCATGGCCAGAGCATAATCAAGATTCTGCGGTGAGGCCGGCAGGGTTTCGTAATAGGTGGTGCGATCAGCGTTGGTGTTGGCATTGAAGCGGGCGCCGCGGCGTTCCAGTTCACGGGGGATATCACGGAAATTTTGAGTATTTTGAAAGGCCATGTGCTCCAAAAGATGAGCCATTCCATATTCGCGAGGCCCTTCATGTTTCGCGCCGGTTTTGTAGACGACATTGACAGTCAGAGTGGGTTCGCGGACATCGGGATAGAGCAAAACTTTCAGGCCGTTAGGCAGCGTATAGCTCGTCACTGGCCGCATGACGGAAACTTCGTCAGCGAAAAGGGGTGCCGGGAGCTGGCTCCATACCACCATAATCATTAATAATTTAAATACCTTAAGCATCCAAGCTCCATTCCACAAGCATCCGCAGGCGCGCATTCTGCTTATAATGGAGCAGGTCTTATGCCATCCCCTGGCCCGGGCCTGTGCTACAATCTCCGGAATAAACGGGAGAAATTCTTATGCTGACAGCACTCCTCAGGTGGATGGATCCGGACCAGCTTTTCGCGGTTCTGCTCGATCAAAAACCCGAGGGGCCGCGCTCGGATCTGCCCCTGGCCCGGCCGCCTGCGATTCCCGATCAGGTGCTTTTAAAAAAACTGATTCCGGCTGATCTTTACCGGGATGCGATGCAGGCCGGATGGATGGGCATGCACGCGTTGAGCTTCGCGCTGCGTTATCGCGTGACGGAACTGCAGCTTCTCTTTCATCTGAATCATGCTGACGTCGATCATGGACTCCGCCAGGAACTTTTGGACAGCTGGCAACATATGCAGGGACTGGAGAGTCTGCCGATCTTTGGCTTTTCACCGCTTGGAATTCATGTGAGTGCAAGGCCGCGTGGAATCTGCCGGGCCTTTGATGCGATCTCGCTCTGGTCCTGTCATGAGTCCACCGCTGGTATATTCTGCGCAGCCCATGCCGCCGAAGCTTTCTGGATTCCCGCGGCCGCTGCGAGTCAACAGGCGATCATGTTTCGCTATTACGCGGATCTGCAAAATTTTTCTCTGTATGGAGAAGCGGATCTGGAGCAGATGATGGGCGCTTTTTGGAAGCGCTATGAAGCCTATGCAGCCGAGGATATGGGTGCGGCCCTGGAATACTTCGGATTTCAGGAGGCCAAGGATCTGCGCGCCTTGGGAGCTACAGAACTGCGCCGCAAATTTTTGCAGCTCTCCATGGTTCATCATCCCGATCGCGGGGGCGCCGAGGAAAACTTCGTCCGTCTCCAGCGGCACTATCAAAGACTGAAACTTTATCTTGAGGCGCTT
Source organism: Oligoflexus sp. (assembly GCF_035712445.1). Classification (NCBI taxonomy): domain Bacteria; kingdom Pseudomonadati; phylum Bdellovibrionota; class Oligoflexia; order Oligoflexales; family Oligoflexaceae; genus Oligoflexus; species Oligoflexus sp. The sequence goes on from NZ_DASTAT010000139.1 coordinate 7,214, forward strand.
TAACCGAGGTCCCTTAGCAACGCTGGCGTACCCGCAAAGCGCATACGAGCCTGGACCTCTTCAAAATTACTCGCAAGTCCCGTGACGACATCCGCAGGGGTAAAGGGATCCACGCCTTCGGGCAAAAAGGCATCCAGGGGCGCTTCGTCATGACGGGTGGCACTCGGACGGGATTTTTTCGGCGCCTTGGCGCTTTCCGCTGCGAGGCTTTCCTTGATAGCGCGTCGCACCAACTCATCCACCGAAATAAGATACTGCGCCGCCTGACGTTCAAGCTGCGCCAGGAGTGTGTCATCGAGCTGAACCGTCAATGTCGAGGGCTTGCGAGACACTCCGCGGTTAGGCATCTTTATAGACCTCCAGGATGGGCTGATTTAAAAGCCATAATAACACACTGAGGTTCCGAGGGCTATGGAAGATCTGTTTGAAGCGATACGCGAAAATGCCAGCAAGGACGCCTGGTCACGCGGCGTGGAACTTGCGCGACAGGACGCGGTAACGGGTGACCGTAGCACGGATGAAGAAATTATTTTGCGCGTGCTCGATCGCAAGACCGGAGTCAGCGCCGTCATCACTCTTCTTCCTGATGACCTGGATTGGAACCGCGACTGTGCCTGCAAGGTTGATCCCTGTCCGCATGTGGCCGCAGCGATCATCGCGCTCAAGAGAGCGCACGAGCAGGGTCAGGAGCTGCCCAAATCGAAAACAGCGGCCGGCACCATCGTGCATGCGCTGACGCGCGATCACGGGGCTCTGCATTTTGAGCGCGTGATCAATCTCGACGGTCAGCTGCAGCTGCTCACAACGCCTCTGACCAGCATTTCCACCGGTCGCGTGACCAGTGTTCCGGTCACGCCCACCAAGGTTGACCTTGCCGTGGAATCCGCTCTGCAAGGCGATCGCCGTGGCCGACTGCAGGCAGCGACCTTCGCGCGGATTCTGCCACTGCTGATCGAGGCGGAGGTCACGCTTGATGGTCAACCCTGTGCTGTGAAACGCGAGCCTCTGGGCCTTGTGATTGCCATTCGGGACGAGGGCATCGGCATTCATGTCCTGGGAAAAAGGGATGCGCGCATCATCGAAACCTTCAGCAACGGCGCGGTGCTGAGCGCCGAAGGCCTGCATCCCCAGGCTGAAATCCAGCTGGATCCGGAAGAGCGGCAGATGCTGGTCAATGGCTTTCATGTTCCCCTGCGTGATCTTGAAAAATTTTCGAGTGAAACGCTTCCCAAATGGGAACGGCGCTTTCGCATTGAAAATACCGCCAGCAATATGCCGAAGTTCGTCGATGCCGAGGCAAGGCTCGATCTCTATCTGGAGGCGCGTGGCCACGAACTCTGGCTGCAGCCTGGCCTCGTCTATGGCGATCCTCCGATAGCGCGCATTCGTGATGGCGTTTTCCGTCCGACCGGCTCCGAGGTTCCCATTCGCAATCCGGATCGGGAACGAAAACTCAAGGATGATCTTTGGCGGCAATGGGGTATGGAACTTTATCAGGGCCGACTCTATGCAGCGCCTGAAGCCATTCGCATGGTCGAACATTTCAAGAATTGGGATGGTGCGATCAGCGGCGATGGATTCCGTCATTTCCGTAAAATGGGGCGCTTGAAAGCGGATGTGAGCTGGCGGAATGGGCGCCTTGAACTGGATATGGAATTGGAAGCTTCGCCCGGAAAAAATCAGGTGGATGGAGCGGCGGCTCTGAAAGCCTGGGAGCGCGGGGAAAGTCTGGTTCCGCTGCTGGATGGTGGTTTTGCGGAACTGCCCCAGGATTGGTTCGCACGTTTTGGAAAAATGGTCCTGGATCTTCTTTTGGCCCAGGAAAACAAGGAGTCGCTCCCCAAAGCGGCCCTGCCCCAGGTCATACAACTCTTCGAAGAGCAAGGTAAAGCCAGTCCTCCCGACCTGGCCGCGTTCCGGCGACTCAGGCACTTTGATTTTCATAAGGCTGATGTTCGTTTGCCGCCGCATTTCAAAGCCGAACTCAGGGCCTATCAGAAGCAGGGCGTGGCCTGGCTTCAGCATCTGAAAGCTTTGGAACTCGGGGCTCTCCTGGCCGATGACATGGGTCTTGGGAAAACCGTTCAGGCGATTGCCACTCTTTCGCCGGAAGGCAATCTGATCATCGCGCCGACCAGCGTTCTGCCCAATTGGAAACGTGAGCTGGAACGCTTCCGCCCTGATCTGCGGGTTGTGATCTATCACGGTCCGCAAAGGCAATGGAATCCGTCTGCGAATGTCGTGCTGACGAGTTACGGACTGGTCCGAAGCGAAGAGGAACGCTTTGCCGGCATCACCTGGAATACCCTCGTGCTCGATGAGGCGCAGACCATCAAAAATCCCGAGAGTCGCATCGCTCAGGCTGTTCAAAAACTGCAGGGAAAGTTTCGGCTCGCGCTGTCGGGAACTCCTGTGGAAAATCGTCTGGATGATCTTTGGAGTCTTTTTGCATTCCTGAATCCAGGCCTGCTGGGAGGGCGCAAGGATTTCCGGGAACGCTTCAGTCGGCCTATCGAGGATGGTCAGGAGGCCGTGGCAGACCGTTTGAGACAGATCATAAAACCCTTTATTTTAAGGCGTCTCAAGCGTGATGTGGCCCCTGAGTTGCCACCGCGCATCGAAAAAGTTTTGTATGCCGAACTCTGGCCGGAAGAACGTGAGCTTTATTCCGCACTGCAGGCGGCCACGCGCCGTGATGTGGTCGAGAAACTTCAGGCGGGCGGCTCGGTGATCGAGGCCCTCGAAGCTCTGCTCAGAATGCGGCAGGCCTGCTGTCATCCCGCGCTGCTGCCTCAGCAGTCTGCACCGCATTCCTCGAAACTCACCGTTTTGATGGAAAGTCTGGAGGTGGCTCTGGCAGAGGGACACAAGGCTTTGGTCTTCTCGCAGTGGACCAGCCTTCTCGATCTTTTGGAACCGATCCTGCAAACAGCGGGCATGCGCTATCTTCGATTGGACGGCAGCACGAACGATCGCCAGGCCGTGGTCGATGCCTTTCAAAATCCCGATGGTCCTCCGGTCCTGATCATGTCGCTGAAAGCCGGAGGCGTGGGTCTGAACCTGACCCAGGCCGATCATGTGTTCATCCTCGATCCCTGGTGGAACCCTGCGGCGCAGGATCAGGCTGCGGATCGCGCGCATCGCATTGGGCAGGACCGCACGGTCATGATTCATCCCATCGTGGCCCTGGATAGCGTCGAGGAAAAAATACTGGAGCTGCAGGCTGCAAAGCGCGCCCTGGCGGCCGCTGCGGTCGGCGAAGGAGCGGCGATTCCGTCCCTGTCCCGCAACGAGCTTCTGGAACTTCTCGCTTGAGCACGCAAAACAGCCTGGTTTTATCAAAAAACCAGGCGCCCCCTTATCCAAAGGGGTCAACTCCCTACCGTAATCCGCCGATATCTCAGGCAAGGCCCAGCTCTTTCCGGCCATGACAGAGGAGTGGTTTCACCTTGGGAAACTATGATAAAGACCTCAGCGTTCTGGTGCTGTCGGCGCACAAGGATCATGCGGAAACAATCCTGAAAGCGCTCAAAAAACTGGAACTGAATAAAATCCATCTGATGGATAACGGCATCGAAGCCCTGCAGAAGATGACCGAACAGAGCTTTGGCTTTTTGATCTGCGATCAGAACATCCGTTTTATCTCCGGCTGGCTCCTGATCAAGGAAATCAAAACCTCGGACCGTATTCCCAACATCCCCGTGATCCTCTTTGGCAAGGATGCCCAGCCGGAAAGCGATGATGTCCTGAAACGCTATGGCCTGATCAAGTATCTGCAGTTCCCTGTGCAGCCTTCAGACCTCGATTTCACGATCCATTCGACGCTTTCCCTTTTCAACACCTCGGGCACGGTGGAAAACAAGTACACCAAAGCCAAGGATTCGCTCCTGAACAATAAATCGAAGGAAGCGATCGAACTTTACTCCGAGCTGCGCGGCCTGACCAAAAACAGCGCGCGAAGCTCGATGGGCCTCGCCCAGGCCTTTCTGCAGGATAAGCAGGCAGCCCAGGCGGACAGGGTGATCGAGGAACTCTCGCGCAGTGATGAGGATTCCCCGGCGCGCTCGCTCCTGCAGGCGAAGATTCATCTGCAGAAAAACGAGTCGGACCGGGCCTTTGATCTTTTGAAAAAAATCCTGGACCAGGTGCCGAACGGTTTCTATTACACCAAGGCCATCAAACTCCTGATGGACTTTCAGCAGTTCCGCAGCGCGGCTCCCTTGTGCCACGCGGCCATGCGGGCTGGAATCGAACGACCGGAATTTCTGCTGTGCCTGGGCAAGGATCGTTACAATGAAGGCGATATGGAAGGCGCGCTGGATTATACTCAGCAGCATGAAAGCTCGTTCGGCATGACCAACGAGATCTATAACCTTCGCGGCGTCTGCTTTAAAAAGCTGGGCGATCATACCCGGGCGATTGAATCGTATGAACAGGCCCTGCGCCTGAATCCCACCGATTCACGCGTCTACTTCAACCTTGCGATGTGTTCGATCCAGATGAAGCGGAATGATGAAGCGGCCCGCTATCTGGAATTCTGCCTTCAGTATTCTCCCAACTTTCCCAAGGCGCGCGAGAAGCTGGATGAACTGCGCAAAAGGAATCCGGCAGCATGAGCGAATTTGGATCGGCCCTGGATGATGATATTCTGAACGACCTGCTCGGAAGCGGCGGGACGGACTATGAGCTGCGTCTGGTGGCGGTGACCGATCGCGGCGCGCGGGACCTCGTCCAGACCTTTCAAGCGCAGAATCCGACCATCCAGGTGACGGCGGCTCACTACGAAGACGATGTCCGCATCTTTCTGGAGGATGCAGATATCGTACTTTTGGAGTGCCGCATTCTGGAAGGGTTCAAGGATCTGAAACTCATCAATTCCATCCGCCAGATCAGGCCCTTGATTCCGATCGTGGCCATCAGCAGCAACATGGACGCGGAATTCATGGTCGCCGCCTATGAAACAGGCGTCTCCGACTACATCAGCGTCAGCACCTTGCCCGAACTTTTGCTGGCGAAGCTCCGCACCCTGCATCGGATGGCGGAAGCCACGCGCTTTCTGGAAACCAAGAACAAGGAAGTCGTCGACACCATGCAGTCGCTGCGACATTCCAAGGAAAAGTTGAAGTCCGAAATCAATTCCCGCATCAATGCCGAAACCCAGAAGGAGTTCGCCCAGGAACTGGCGACGATCCTGAAGCAGAATAAAGAGATCCTGGATAACCTGAGGGAAGCCTTTTTCATCATCAAAAAAGATCTGACCATTGCACCGACCACATCCGCATCCTGCCGCGTCCTCTTCGGTCGCGATCCAGGACGAAAGCCCCTGGGCAAAACCCTTGGCTTCCGTGATGAGAAGGAAGAATTTCTGCGCATGTCCCTGGAGCAGCTGTTCGAAGACTTCATGCCCACCGATGTCACGCTGCGCATGTTGCCGCGGCAGGTCATGACGGTGAAGAATCGCAGCCTTGACCTTGCCTACACTCTGATCCGCGATGCACAGAATAAACCCGATCGCGTGATCGTGGTCGCTGCCGATGTTACGGAAACCGTGCTTCAGCAGCAGGCCTATCAGAAACAGCTCGATACCTCGAACTGCCTCTTTTCCATACTGCAGAACCGGGATGCATTCCTGGAATTCCTCGCTGATTTTAAAAATGACCTGCAGACGCTGCGCAGCTCCAAACAGCGTGAAACCTGCATGCGCGTCCTTCATACCATCAAAGGCAACAGCGGGGTCTATAATCTCGATTTCCTGCAAAAGCGCATCCATGCCATGGAAACGATGGTGGCTCAGAAGAAATCGAGTGATGCGGCGTTCTTTGCTTTCATTCAAAAAGCCGCCACCGATATTGAAGAGCAGATGCAGCGTTTTCTGCAGCGGCATCAGAAAATTCTGGACATGGATTACCAGGAATCGCGCCAGGATATTTATACCATGACCGGCGAGCAGCTGCAGGGCCTTCTGACTCTGGCGCGGGATGTGGAAAGTGGCACGCGCAAGGTTCTCATCAAGGAACTGGAAGGCCTTCGCAGCCGCCCCCTCAGCATTCTGACCGCACCGCTTCATAACAGTGTGCATCGGGTTGCGAAAAAGCTGGGCCGGGATATCGACTTTACAATAATCGGCGACGGCTGGCGCACCGATATCGAATCACTTTCGCCTCTTTTCCGAAGCCTGGTGCACCTTGTCAACAACGCCTGCGATCATGGCATTAAATCGCCTGATGATCGTGTGGCCGCTGGGAAGCCTGCCCGCGGGATCCTTAGGCTCAGCATGGGGCCGGATGAGGGCTTCGGCTTGAAAATCGTGATCGAAGATGATGGGGCCGGTATTCACGCTGATCGCATCCTGGAAGTCGCGCGCAAGAAAAATCTTTTGCCCGAGCTGCAGCTGCAAAGATTGAACAGGGATCAGATTCACGCTCTTATTTTCCTGGATGGATTTTCCACCTCGACCGAGATATCGCAGACCTCGGGCCGAGGCGTCGGCATGTCTGCGGTCAAGGCCGAAGTGGAAAAGTTGGACGGTTCGATCACCATTGCCACCAAACCGGGATCAGGCACCTGTTTTACTCTGCGCATTCCCGGTGTGTCCCTGCAGGATCAAAGCGGTAAAGCTGCGTGATGATTACGGCAGCATCAAAGCGGTAAAACTGCCTGATAATCACGGCAGGATGCGCGCAGCGTTTTTGGGAACCGTGACCCCTTCCACCGTTTTCTTGCCATTGCCAAAATTCATAAAGACCCGTGTTCCATCCGGCATAAGCCAAAGCTCGGGAACTTTCTGTTCGGCGGTAAAAAGCCTGTCTTTCATGTTATTCAATTCAGCAGGAATTTCCGCGGGAAAATAGCTGGCGAGCCGCGCAGGCTGACTGGAAAGTCCATTCTGAACCTGCGGCCCCGTATAACCCCAGCCCCAACGTTCAGAATCCAGACGCGGCAGATGATCGGATACCACCATAGCCCCACCCGTCGCGGCCGCCACCCAGGCCCCGGCCTCGACCTCATCGCGAGATAGAGCCCGTAAAAGCGCAGGATCCGCATCACACAGAGTCACCTGGCAATAGGCCTGGCGTCCTGCAACCGAACGCGCCTGGTTCGCAATGAAACTGGGAGCCGGTCGCGGCAGCCCAAGGAACGCTGGTTTGAATGCGATATCACCACCGACACGCCAGGCATCGGCGTATTCCAGCGTGGCAAGCGGAGGCGCCCCGACCGCGAGCAGAAGAATATCATCACCAGCCGCCTCACGAATCAAACGCAGAGCCTCGTGATAAGCCTGCATGCCTGTCCAGGACTGGGCGCGTTTGCCTTCCAAAGCGCCTGCAAACAGGAAGTCAATCTTGAGCGTTTCAACACCGAAGCCTACCAGGCGTTGAATGGTATCCTGCAGATGTGCCGCCACCACAGGCTGCGATACATCCAAAACCAAAAGATCAACGCCTTTGGGATTTCGATACACAGCGTCTTTAACAAACCACGTGGGATGAAGACGGGCGATTTCACTCGCAGGGTTTGCAAGCAAAGGCGCAATCCAAAGGCCCATATGCATATCCGCGGCCTTGAGGGTTTGCACGAGCCCCTTCACACCCGAAGGAAATTTTGCATTCGGCTCCCAATCTCCCCACTCCTTCTGCCAGCCATCATCCAAAGTGAGAGTCAGCTGCGCATCGGGCCGGCGCGGGCTCCAGAATTTTTGCACGGGCTGAATATTCGCAAGGAAATCCTTTTCGGTCACATCATCCCAAAGGTCATACCATGAATTCCAACCGATCAAAGGCGCCCTTCTGAATTCCTTGCGGCGTGTTTCCAAAGACGCCGCATAAGCGTCCAGATGCTTCTGAAGATCCGGCCCGAGCCCCAGGAACCAGTTTTCCTGAATCCCCTCCCCTGCCTTGAGCCGCAGCTTTTCACCGGCGCCGCTGATCAGCTTCACGCCATAGACATCAGGCCCGCTTTGAAAAAACTGCACATAGGACTTGAGTCGCGCCGCGGTCGTCGCACCGGCCAGAAAACTGGCCTGATCGCTGCCGATGTAACTCATCCACCAGGACAGTTCCTTGCCCCTTCGATAAACTTCATCCTCACCCGTTTTTTGTAGGGCCTCCTGCAGTTTCACGGCCGAGGGTTCCGCAGCCAGCTGAATGATTCCAGTCTGCGACCAGGACTGAAATCCTTGCGAGAGCCAGCCTCGAACGCCTGGAATCCTGAGGCTTCCCTGCAAACCAAAGCCTTGAAATTCAGTATCCCCGGCAGCCTGAAAGGAAAGCGCAAGCTGTGTTCCCAGCGTGCTCAGGGTCATGCGTCCCCGTCCGGGAAAGTCGCAGATCTGGATCTGTTCGCTCACCGAGCAGGATTCCGCAGGGATCCAGTTTCCCCCTTCCCCACGCATAACGGGAGTGAGTTCCAGGTCAAGCCCCCGGGTAAAATCATTCATTCGTACCCGCTGATCCTCGAAAACCAGCGAAGTCGAGCCCTGAGCCAGTCCGCTGACCAGCGTCAACGTCCATAGAAATTTGGTCATGAGGTCCCCCTCATTGAAGTGTTCCTAACCTTATAAACCGTCTTGAAGAAAGCTTCCATTTCGTACCGCTGGCGAGCAAAGAATTCATGCTTATGGTAGGATATCCTTTCCATCATCATGACGAGGATAACGCTTATGACGGCTGTGCATCCGATCCCACATCCTCCGCGTCTCCCCATTATCGGTAACCTGCCTCAGGTTTTTGGTGACACCATCGTCCAGGAGCTGGTGGCTCTCGCCAGGCAGTATAGCCCCATCTATGAGCTGGTGATCCCCGGCACGCGCTTTTATGTGGTGAGCAGTCATGAGCTGGTCAAGGAACTCTGCGATGAAAAGCGCTTTCATAAAGCCACGCATGGCCTTCTGATCGAAATTCGGCGTTTTGCGGGTGATGGCCTGTTCACAGCCCTTCCAGGTGAGCCCAACTGGAGCAAGGCCCATAATATACTCCTGCCCGGCTTTGGTCTGAAGCAGATGAAAGAATATCTGCCGAAGATGATCGAAGTCGCCGAGCAGCTCCTTCAAAAATGGCAGGTGGTCGGGGAGCGCGGGATCGACGTCTCGGGCGACTTCACCCGTATGACGCTCGACACCATCGCGCTCTGTGGTTTTGATTATCGCTTTCGATCGTTCGCGTCGGAACAGCTCCATCCTTTTTTGGATGCGATGCTCCTGGGCCTGCAGGATTCCCAGGCGCGGTTGAAGCGCACCAAGCTGCAAAAAGCCCTGGATAAAAGAGCCGATCGGCAATTCAATGCCGGGCGTGATCTTATGTTTCGCGTCGTGGATGAGCTGCTCGCGGAACGGCATAAGAATATCGATAAGTTCAAGGACAAGGTCGACTTTCTGTCTTTGATGCTGAATGGTGTGGATAAAAAATCCGGTGAAAAGCTCGATTTCGAGAACATCCGCTATCAGCTCATCACATTTTTGATCGCCGGCCATGAAACCACGAGTGGTCTTCTCTCGTTTGCCACCTACTTCCTGGTCAGCCATCCCGAGGTCATGTCCAAAGCCGTCGAGGAGGTGGATCGTGTTCTGGGACGTGATCCGGATTATCGGCCAAGCTTCAAGGACGTCGGCGAACTGAAATATCTGAATCGCGTGCTGCGGGAAACGCTTAGGCTCTGGCCCACCGCACCGGCTTTCGCCCGCACGCCCTATGAAGACACCATCATCGGTGGCCGCTACGAAATCAAAAAGGGCGAGGAGGTTCTAGTCCTTCTTCCGTCCCTGCATCGGGATCCGGCCGTCTGGAAGGATCCTGAAGTCTTTGATCCCGAACGTTTCGCAGCGGGTGCCGAGGATAAAATACCGGAATACGCCTGGCGTCCCTTTGGAACCGGGGCGCGCTCATGCATCGGTCAGCATTTTGCGATGGTCGAAGCCACCGTGGCCCTGGCTCTGATTCTGAAGCATTTCGAAATCAAAGGCGAACCCGACTATCAGCTGAAGATCAAGGAAACGGTGACCCTCAAGCCCGCTGACTTTCGCATCAAAGCCCTGCTGCGACTTCCGCTGCATCGGCCGCCCGTGGCTTTAAAGCCCGAGGATCGTCCGGCGCCCGTGGTCAAAGACGAAATGGAAACGCCCCTGCCGCGGCATGGAACTGCCCTCGCGATTTATTATGGATCGAATATGGGAAGCAGTGAAGAGCTGGCCCATAGGCTCGGTGAACAGGGTCGACGCCTGGGCTTTGTTTCCCGTGTGGCCGCGCTGGATGAAGCCGTCAATGCGCTGCCGAATTCCGGCATTGTTCTGATCGTGACAGCGACCTATAACGGGATGCCACCCGACAATGCCCTTCGGTTTGCGACCTGGATAAAATCAGAGACTTTCCGCGCCGATGGGCTTCGCTTCGCGGTCCTGGGTTGCGGCAATACTCAGTGGAAAACCTTTCAGGCCTTTCCAAGGGAAATTGATCGCGTTCTTGCCGAGCGCGGGGGCATTCGGATTTTGAAGGCCGGTGAAGCGGATGCGAACGCTGACTTTGAAAATGGCTGCGAGCAGTTCACGCGAAATTTCTGGAAGGAAACATTTGAAGAACTCGAAATGGAACTTCCAGCCCGCATAGTCACAAGGCCCAGCTCCCGCCGCTATCAGGTGCAGGTCGTGCAGCATTCGCCGCTGCGTCCCCTGCATGCCAGCTACCAGGCGAAATCCTTCCGGGTAACGGCCAATCATGAACTGCAAAAAGTGGCTGATGATGGCGGCGCGGAACGTTCCACGCGGCACATCGAACTGCAGCTGCCTGAAGGCATCAGCTATCGCGTCGGGGATCATCTCGGTGTCTTTGCCCACAATCGTGAACATGTGGTCGAGGCTGTGGCCCTGCGACTCGGTTATGCGACCGATACACTGGTGACCCTGGAACAGTCGCAGAATGATGGCGGCTTCCTTCCCACAGGCCGGCCGGTGGCTCTGGGCAAAATCCTGCGTGAGTATATCGAACTGCAGGAGGTGGTAACGCGCCGTCACCTCGAAACGATGGCCAGCTGCTGTCTTCTGCAGTCGGAGCGGCAAACTCTTCTGGCCTGGGCTCAGGACAGCGATGCCGGAAACGAACTCTATCAAAAGGAAGTTTTGAACAAACGTCGGTCCATCTATGATGTCCTTACGGCTTTCCCGACCTGTCATCTGCCTTTGGACGCGTTTTTGGATATGGCCGCTCCGATTCGGCCGCGTTACTATTCGATTTCGTCTTCACCCTTGATGCAGCCGAAAACTGTCTCCCTGACAGTCGGCGTGATTGCGGCTCCTTCCCTGGCTCAGAATGGAACCTTTAAAGGCGTGTGCTCATCCTACCTGCAAAGTCGTGAGCCGGGTGATGTGATCTTTGCCTTTGTGAAAGCCCCTACCCAGCCTTTCACACTTTCGGACGATCCGCAAAAGCCCATCATCATGGTCGGACCCGGCACAGGTTTCGCGCCTTTCCGCGGTTTTCTGCAGGAACGTCGGGCGCTGAAAAATCAGGGGCGAAGCCTGGGCCCTGCCTTCCTTTTCTTTGGCTGCCGCCGTGCCGAGCAGGATTTTATCTATCAAAGCGAAATGGAAGGCTTTCACCAAGAAGGCCTCGTCAATCTTCAGCTGGCGTTTTCCCATGATGCGAAAAGTGGATTCCGTTATGTGCAGGATCGCATCTGGGAGCAGCGCGACTCAGTCTGGGAACTGATCGAGAAAAACGCTGTGATTTATGTCTGCGGTGATGGCCTGCACATGGCTCCAGATGTCCGCGCCACCTTTCTGCGGATGCATGCCGAAAAGACCAAGTCCAGCCCGGAGGCCTCCGAGAATTGGATGCGGAAGCTGGAGGAGGCGCATCGTTATCTTGTTGATGTCTTTGGACAAAAAAAGCTTTGAGCCCTGATTGTTGTCCGCTTCAATTTTAGTCGGGTAAGCGATCAGCCAAGCTGGAACCGAGAGCTGTAGGAATTTCAAAGCTCATAGCTGATTGAGGCAGTTAGCGGGAGTTTTAGTTAAACTACCGCACTGCTCTCAATCCCTCCTTGCCACATGATTCTTCGATGAAGTCAGAGCATTGTGGTCACAGCCAGAGCGCACGCATTTTTACAGATAAATCGGCACGAGTTACTGTGTAATCCTCCCATACGGATAGCATCTTTTTGGAGCCTCATTGTTTCACTCGTGTCGCCGTGCATACCTGATGTCATAGATTCCATAGAAGTCTTTCTTCGCTTCCAAAAAACTTGAGTGAAGGAAATGCGCTCAATGCGCCGACAGCTGTTTGAGCCAAAATCAATGCACCGGAGCCACTTTTCATCTGCAATCGCAGACCTGCTATCTGAAAAGCTATAACTCTGATCGCAAACTTTACAGTCACCCCGATTGGATCACTTATCTCAAAGTGAGCAATCAATTCCAGGATTATGCTGGGCAACGACCTTGCCGTTTATCGAACCGCGAACGTCGGCACCTATAAAGCCGCCTGCACCTGTCAAACGGCATGTTCGGGCTATACCTGGCACGCTGCGTCGCAATCATGCTTTTTGAAGAGTGGCAGCGCGGACAAGCAAGCTTATTCAGGCCATGGCTGGACCAGCGGCGTGAAACGTTAAGACACGGACCCTGGGTCTGCCCAGGGTTTTTCCTAGGCCTGCGACTGAATCCAGCTGTCGTAGCGCTTCCGGCTCGCACGGAAATGAGAGAGGCTAAGACTCAGGCACAGAATCGCAAGAAGGGTGGCCACGGTTGTCGTCAGCACCAGCGACAGATGGATGTCCTGATCGTTCTTAAAAACAAAATCCGTGACCAGAGCCAGGGTCATGGGACCAAGCCCCAGGCCAATTAAATTGATGACGAAAAGATAGAGAGCCGAGGCCTGACCGCGCATTTGATTCGGCATGATTTCCTGAATCGCGGCCGGTGCAATCCCCCAGTGCATGGACGAAAAAAAGAGGGCCGGAGCGAGACAAAGCAGAGCCAGTTCTCCACTTGGCATCAAAGGACCGGCAATACCAAAGGGCAACCATGCGCCAGCTGCCATGAGTGAAACGCGGAGCTTTGAATCCGTGTGCCCCTTCTGCAGAAGGCGATCGCCCCAATAGCCACCGAGCAGGATGCCGAGCGGTCCAAAGATCATCGTGATAAGGCCAATGGCCGTACCCACCCGAGCCGGCGACCAATCATGCAGACGAATGAAAAATTCTGGAATCCAGGCCGACGTTCCGTAGCCGCTCAAGGCGAGGAGGGAAAAACCAACAGTATGTCCCACCAACGTTCCCCTGTTTTCCATGGCATAACGCACGAACATGGATAACGGAACCTTCATCACCTGGCCGCTCGTTTGAGAGCGCAACTGCCCCCGCCGGCGCGGTTCCCGCAAAGTAAAAAGAAGCAGGGTCAGAGGCAGAGAGGGCAGAGCCACCAGGAAAAATACCAGCTGCCAGCCGAGATGCTCTCCGATCAGGGGCAGTTGATAGGATTGATCCAGCTGAAAACTCTTAGCCATAAAGCCGCCGAGCATGGAGGCGAGACCGCCACCGATATAGATACCCATTCCATAGATACTCAGGGCTCGCCCCAGGCGCTGCGGAGGAAAAATATCCGCAATCAAGGAATAGGCGGCTGGGGTGAGAGACGCTTCTCCAACACCCACGCACGATCGCGCCACAGCCAGGTGCATCCAACTGCGTCCCATTCCAAAGTTTACGGTCGCGATCGTCCAGAAAACCTGTCCCACACCAATCAGAATCACGCGACTCATGCGATCGGCAAGCCAACCCAAAGGCAGTCCGGCGATGGTATAAAATACGGCGAAAGCAGGGCCCATCAAAAAACCGATCTGAGAATCACTCAGACCCATGGTGCCGCGAATCGGGCCGACCAGCAGCCCTAAAATAGAACGATCAAGAAAGGAGTTCACGTAGATTCCGAGCAAAACCACGAGGCAGTACCATTCATAGAAAGCCGAAGGTGCATAGACTTTGGCTTTCTTCATCAGAGATTCACGGCCAGCAATTTTGCCTTCCGCAGTCGTTTCCACGAGCGCCCTCCCCCATTTCCCAAATATGAAACTACATTTAGCACAGAATTTCTGGGAACAACATATTGGTAAATTTAGGGCGGGCCAGTGGGCAGAGGCATAACCTTAAAACAAATGTGAATTGAATCACGATGAAACATTTGCAACAATATTCCGTGAACTTAATCCATTGACCTTCCACTGAAATGGGATTCGCAATGCGCCTTGCCATCATACTTTTGGGATTTTCGACGCTTGCATGGACAGCGCCCGTCTGGGCCAGTCCTAATGTGATGATACCCGATGCCAAGCTCGCCAACACCTTCAGCGAGTGTCCAGTGCCAGGCGACATTCCTGAGAGTGCCATGATGAGTTCAGATGCCTTGTGGGAGAGGACTCTGGATATGGCAAGCTACAATTTTCGCCATGCAGGAAGCCCTATCCACCGACGTTATCTCGACTCTGTCGAAGCGCAGTTCAATGCCTATGGACTCAGTGTCAAACGCTATCCAACGCCGCTCAAGTACTGGGAAGCAAAGCGTTGGTCACTGCGGGTTAAAGATAGTCATGGCCGCGTGCACATAGTTCCCGTTGCCTACTATCGCCCCTATTCGGGGGAAACCCCCGCAAAGGGTGTCACGGCCACTGTCGTCGACGTGCAAACAGGTCAGGCTTCAGACTACGAAAATACAGACGTCAAGGGTAAGATCGTTCTCGCTGACCTTACCATTCCAAAAGTCACGACGGCAGCCCTTGCTCCATTAACCTTGTTTTCCAAAGATCCGGCAGCAGAAGACGAAGACTACTCAAGGATGCCATCTCAGGGGATTGCGCCCGATCTCGCCTTGGCTCGTCAGCACGGAGCCGTTGCCATGATTAACATAATCGATCGTTCACCGGCCGAGGTGAACGGGCAGTTCTATCCCCATCAACAACAATATGCAGGCTTGCCAGCGCTTCACTTGGATCGCATTCAGGGAGCGAAACTCCGTGCTCTGATGGCGGCAGGGCCCATCACAGCCAAACTTATGCTCACGGCCATCAAAAAAGACAGCGAAGTCGATTACCTCGCAGCCGAACTGCCCGGTAATGGTTCGCTTGAAGGAGCCATACTTGTGCTTACGCATTCAGATGGTCAAAACGCTGTTGAGGAGAATGGGGTTCCCGCCGTCATGAGCATGGTCGAGTACTTCTCGCGTCTCCCTCTAAAATGCCGACCTCGCGATATCCTCTTCCTGCTTTCAGGAAACCACATGGTATCAGGCGAGGGTGCCGTGCACTCCGATACTTTCCTAAAGGAACATCCCGAGATCAAAAATCGCATCAAAGCGGCCCTTGCCCCCGAGCACTTAGGCACAATGAACTGGGCAGAGGACAAAACTACTGGGGTATACGGACCAACGGGTCAGTCAGAGCTTGCGATCGTCGGAGTTGGTAATAGCCAGGGACTGACGCGACTGGCGATCGATGCGGTGGCCTCGAGCGATCTTTCTCGAACCTATGTGCTTGCACCCTATAAGGACCTCTATGGTGAAGGTACCGGTCCCTATCGAGCAGGAATCCCTACCATAACATTCATCACGGGCCCCAGCTACCTCGTTCAGGTTGCGCCTCATGCAAACATCGATAAACTCGACAAGGCGCTCATGCACAGGCAGATGGTTTGGCTGAACCGACTCCTATCACGAATGCTGAGCATGCCGGATGATATGCTATGAAGAGGCCTTATCGGGAGCCATTCATCCGACTATGTAGTTCTTAATGGAGCAGCCAGTGCACGTATTGTTCTGCGTGCAGTGGCAAATCAAAGACCGCAAATCTCTCCATGCTCCCATCACCGCGAGCTTTCCATTCCAGCTGGGATCTTACCAGGATCCCGTTGACCAGGACCTGCGGGTCATCACGCATGCTGTCAGGCAGTCGAATACGATAACTGAGACTGTCGTTAGCGATGGCACGCATCCACCCAACAACAGAATTTTCACCATAGATCAATCCAAAACGAGGACTGGTCCATGAGTATGGTCCTGGCACTCCGGGATCGACGACAAAGCCACGCGCATCGGCCCGAACGCCGGCTACGCGCAGGCTACTGAGCAAAGGCTCACTATGAGCAAACATATTGGTATAAGGAAGATGACCCATACACATATTCTGAAAGCACCAGGTTGAACCCGCCCTACCCAGATTTGCTTTCTCATCAAGAGGGGTAAAATACATGTCTGGACCGGACCAGATTCCAGGAGCATATTCAGGATGTGCGGCCGCATGATTCGCCAAAGTTTGTTTCAAAAACATGCGGAAAGCCAAGTCGCGTTCGCCTTGAAGCAGGAGGCTCTCGATCGTTGGTCCAGCAAGCGAATACCAATTGCCTGGCGTTCCGCCTTCAAAAACTTCAGACCCTATGGCCGCCAACCCAACTGGCGATGTATTGAAATTTTCCCGTTCCATGCGAGCGATGAGCTGCTGGCGCTGGCTCCCATCGATCAGCCCAGGAACGCCCAGCGCAATCCCATTTGAAGCTATCCATACCGATTTCGCGCCCAATTCCACCGGCTGCTGAGCTGCAGTGTAAACATAGCCCCGATTGAAGTGATCGCCACGCCACTGCTCAAGCATCGCAGTGCGAAGTCGTTCCGAATCTTCCCTTACGGAATTCGAAGTTACAAAATCACCGCGCATTTCAGCAAGCTCAGCAAATGCGGGATAGGTCTGCAAGGCCAGGGCTGTATTCATCGTCGATTCCCCGAGACTGATCGTGGAACTGCGATCGGGGGAGAAAAGCACCAGGAAGTCATCCCAGTCCGAATTCAAGAGCCGCACCAGACCATGGGATCCAGTCCCCACCTCGTTTTTCGTATAGAGGTAGGCTGCGACAAGCATTTCCCAAACGGTGGCATTACCACAGCGCCCCTTGCCTTCCTCGCACCAATAATTGATCCTTTTGTCGAGGAATCCATAGTCGCGAGTTGCATGGACATATTCGAGGGCTGCAGCGAGCAGCCAGAAACTGTGGTCGCTCGGCGTTAAGTCCTGCTTGTGCCAGGCTCCATAGCCTGCCGTCGAATAGGGGAGTTCGCCATTCGGTTTCATAGCTCGAAGAAAATAGAGAAGACTCTCCTGGGCCAGATCAGGATCGGTATAGATGAGTGGCAGGAGATGCCGGAATGTTGAACGAGGTCCTGAGTTGGTGCCCCACTCATAGAGGTAGATACTCCCTTGATTGAGGTTCCTGGCTTCGAAGAAGTCTTCACGCAGCACCCCAGATCGCAGATAGTAGTAGCTCCATGCCAGCTCGCGTCCAAGCCAGGAATGTCCAGGGAAGTTGACACGGGGAATTTTGAGTGCCCATCGTGCAGCTATGCGCGGCAGTGTGAAATCAGGTTGCTTTTCCAGGCGTTTGACAAGCGCGGGCAGCTCATCTTGAGGTGAGAGGCCGAACGCAAGATCGAGAATTTTGTGAGCGCCTGGCGCGAGGACAAAACTTCTCTCCGTTGCCAGTACGCTGTCCTGATTGTGGAGCGTACCCTCGGCGTGCAAACCATTTTGCAGTGAACTCAGCCGAAGAGCTTCAGGAAGTTGTCGATCTCCGTTGCCGAAAAAGGCGCTTTGCAAAGTTTCGAAGCTTTGCGGGGCGTCCCGTCTGTGCCAGACAAAGGAGACTTGAGGCACAGGGTCCCGCCAAAAATCTGGGCGCTCCTTATCCCGCGCCTCCGACTGACCGATAGCCTTCAGAACTCTCTGCTCAGCATCATAGGCAGTTACAACAGTTGCGTCATCGTATTCCGACGAGACCTTTCCACTGATAATGCGGGGATGGAACCAGGCAACATCCCAGTAGTCGACATAAGAGATCGATTTAGGGAGAGGAGACTTGTTAGTGAAGATAATGCGCTCACGAAGAACGGCGTCTTCACCTTCGCTCAAGTAAATATAGTGTTCAACTTGCAATCCATTGACCTCGATGGTCTTCTTGAAATACCCCATACCGAAAACGCGCTCGTAGCGGCTATTGGCTGGGCGATCTTTCCAAAGAGTGCTGAACGTACTGCTGCCGTCCTTCACCCAACCGAAGCCACCAGCGTAGTCACGTGCAGTCTCATTGTAATGGTTGGCGAAACGATGATAGCTGCGGGCGCTATAAAGCTCCACGTAACCATCACCATGGGCGAGTGCGTTGACTCCATCATTACCAAGCTGATGAACAACGTCTTGCCCATCGATGCAGGGTTTTAAGACATCGGTGCAACCCGTGTATTGATAGGCTGGCAGTCCGAACTCGTCCTCGACCCAAACGCCGTGATTCCCACTGCCGTAACTCGGATTCAAGGAGTCATCGGGAGCGGCCTGAGCCAGGTTCACGAGCGATACAACCCAGATGGCTGACGCCAGAATTCTGACGGAATTCCTATACTGCATGACGCCACTCTCCTTTTTCAGATGGAAGCTCGTATGGCTATATTATGATATCATGACGTGATGGGCGTGCTCTGTGCAGATATTACTCCAACGGCGTTGAAAATCCTTAAAAAGTCGGATATTTTGCAGAAGAAATTGGAGGGTAGACCTGTCACGCTTCAGTCAAATCGAGAAAACACAGAAGGCATCCTGGGCTTCGAGCGCCTTTTATTTTTTCTATCTTTGCGGTCCCAGCGGTAGCACGGAATTTTTCAACCACTGAACGTTTTCAAATATGCCATGAGGAAATGTCTGACCAGTGGGCCGCGACACCCATTTGGGGTCAAGCGCATCTGGAGTAGCGCAATCTTTCAAAGCGCCAAAGGAATTCCTGCCATTGGCTTGAAAAAAGCAGTGCTTATTGGGATTCAGGTCTGCTGTTATTTCGGTATTCAGCGGACGAAACCAGCCCGATGCGGCCGGCCCATTCAGACAGGACGTTGCCCCGGTCGCACAGTTGCGCCCGCTCAAACGGTTCAGCAGCGCTACAGTGGACGTTTCATTGAGCCCGCGGAAAAAGCGAATGCGCTCGTTGTCCAGCGCCCGAGCAGCAGAACTGCCCAGCTCGGTTCCCGCGACGTGCACATCACAGGGTGAATTGGCATCACCATAGCCCATGGTCCAGGCTCCACGAATCCTCGGATCCCAATTGCGGCCCATGGCAGCAATAGCCCCACCCTGACTGAATCCTGCCAGCACAATCCCCAGTCCATCACAGTCAGCTTTGGGGCGCGAGCAGACAGCGCTTACAGCACTTTCCGCATTGTGACTGCTGGAAAAGATGCAACGCAATTTATAGGTTCCAGCTGCACCATTGCAAAAGGATGGTAATGTATTATTCGGGTATTCCACAGTTGCTGCGACGAAGCCCTGACCCGCTGCTTCTTTAATGATTTCCATCGCTGCATTGGAGTCAAATGCTGCCCAGCTTCCCGTAAAGTAAAGCAAAACCGGAAAGCGCCCGTCAGCATCGGGTTCGAAAACCTTGATCGCTTTGCGTGCCGTGCACTCGACCTTGTCCCTAAGCCCATCGACAGCATTGCTCAGGTAATTCAATTCAAAGGCACTGATTCTGTATGCTGCGAGGCCCAGTCCTTGGCTTGGATCCTTCGTAATCTCGCTGGACTGCTCACTGTAACCACAGCTGATCAGAACCATAGACAAGGCCAGGGACGCTAACGGATGAAGTGAGCTACCCATAACGCCAGATCCTCTCTCGTGAAAGTTTGGCGACTGCACTATTTCTATTTGACTCCAGTTGAACTTAACATAGGGGCTGTGTGCCTGCGCGGGCAGATCTTGCCTGACATAAGCTTGCCGACTTCTTGTTATTCAGTGAGATTGCTGCTGGACGCTGGGAAGAATTCCATACGCCACTAATCAAGTCAGCCGCAAACGATGCCGCTCATCTTCAGCTGGCGTTTTCCCATGATGCGAAAAGTGGCTTCCGTTATGTGCAGGATCGCATCTGGGAACAGCGCGACTCAGTCTGGGAACGGATCGAGAAAAACGCTGTGATTTATGTCTGCGTTGATGGCCTGCACATGGCTCCAGATGTCCGCACCAACTTTCTGCGGATGCATGCCGAAAAGACCAAGTCCAGCCCGGAGGCCTCCGAGAATTGGATGCGGAGGCTGGAGGAGGCACAACGTTATCTTGTTGATGTCTTTGGACAAAAAAAGCTTTGGGCGAAAGACTCGCGACGCAAGCCTGGTTCACCCATGCGGGTAAGGCGCGGTCCTTGCAATTGTTTTCCGCTTCCCCTAAGATGGGGTGGCCCTGTATTTTTCAGGGAGAAAGGGTGACCCCATGGCATTTTTTGAACAGCTTAAAACCAGATTGGACACGGTGCACACCTGGCCTTCAAACTATCTCTTCAAGTTCATCGTGCCGCTGCACAAGAAAGATGAACTGATGGACGTTTTGCCCACAGGCCTGATCGAAGAAAAACTTTCCCGCACGGGTAAATATATATCCGTCAGCCTCCGTACACGTATCGAGGCTTCGGATGATATCATCGCCGTCTATCAAAAAGCCTCTTTGATCGAAGGCATCGTATCCCTTTAATCCTCAGGCGCCCAGGTACGCGGTTCTCACCCGGGAATCGCGCAGAAGATCCTGGGCCTTCCCTTCCAAAACGATCTGACCACTTTCCAAAACATAGGCCCTCTGGGCCAAACGTAAAGCCAGCTGCGCATTCTGCTCAACCAAAAGCAGCGCCATGCCCTTTTCATTAAGTCCCCGCATGCGATCGAAGATCTCGGCGACCACCAGCGGCGCCAGTCCGAGGCTCGGTTCATCGAGCAACAAAAGCTTCGGTCTTGCCATCAATGCACGGCCAATGGCCAGCATCTGCTGCTCGCCTCCCGATAAGGTTCCGGCCGATTGATGACGCCTTTCCCGAAGTCGCGGAAAAAGTTGGTAGGCTTCTTCGAGGGATTGCTCGGCACTTGCCCGGTCGCGCCGATGCACAAAGGCTCCGAGTTTAAGATTATCCTCGACACTTTGCTGCGCGAGCACCATGCGGCCCTCGGGCGCATGCGCAAGTCCAAGGCGCACGCGATGGGCGGCATCCATTTTTTTCAGATCCTGACCATTCCATTGAATGGAGCCGCCGCCGATTTTAATCAAACCCGAGATGGCGCGCAGACAGCTGGTTTTTCCCGCGCCGTTGGCCCCGATCAGAGTCACGATCTCACCGGACGCGACGCTCAGCGAAACATCCCTCAGGGCCTGAATGCCTCCATAATGAACGGAGACCTGGTCCAGCTGAAGAAGGGGTTTGGACATCATAAAGGCGTCTCCTCAGCCGATCCCAAATAAGCCTTGCGCACAGCGGCATCATTTTGAATCACGGCCGGTTCACCGAGCGCGATCAATTCGCCGAAATTCAAAACCGCGATGCGATCACAGATACCTAAAACAAGCGGCACATGATGTTCGATCAGGATCACCGTGATTCCAAAGCGATCCCGGATCTGGCGAATCAGAGCCTGCATGCCGGCCTTTTCGCTGGGATTCATGCCGGCCACAGGTTCATCCATCAACAGCACCTCAGGTCGTGACATCAAAGCCCGGGCCAATTCCAAACGCCTTTGATCCCCATAATTCAAATCCCCTGCAGAGCGATCCGCTTTATCCAAAAGCCCGACGAATTCCATCCAGGCCCAGGCCTCGGCCGCAGCGCCCGCGGGAAAGATTTTCTTTCTTTCCTGAGCAGAGAAGCGATGGGTGGCCGAAAGTATGTTATCCAAAACGGTCTGCTTGCGAAGAAGCCTGAGGTTCTGAAAGGTTCGCATGAGTCCGAGCCGCGCTCGATGATGCACCGAGGCACGCGTCAGGTCCTGGCCCAAAAATGAAATGGCTCCCGAGCTGGGCGTCACAAAACCTGTCAGCGCATTGAATACCGTGGTTTTCCCGGCTCCATTCGGGCCGATGAGTCCGAAGATTTCTCCGCGCCGAATCTCCAGCGAAAGATTCTGAACGGCTTTAAGACCACCGAACTGCACAGCCAGCTGATCCACCTTCAGAACCGTATCACGGTTCGGCAGGCCTGCCTCCCGCAGAGCCGGCCAGGATTGAGGACGCGGACGCCGCCGAGGGCGATCGGGAATGAGTCCGCGCGGCAGATAGAGGCTCGCGAGGACTATCAGGCTTCCATTCACCACAAGGCGATAATCCTGAAGCGGTCTTAAAACCTCGGGCAAAGCTGAAAGCATCGCGCCCCCCAGAGCCGCGCCCCACACCGACCAGGGCCCGCCGATGACCACGTAGGCAAGGATATTGATGCTCGCATCAAATGTGCCCTGCCGCGCATTCCAGGTATTCAGAAGATGGGCACTGGCTACTCCTGTAATCCCTGCGATCGCAGCCCCGAGCGCAAAAGCCAGCGTCTTGCAGCGGGCGGGATCAATCCCCATCGCCGCGGCCGCATATTCATCTTCACGCAGAGCGCGAAAGGCTTCACCCAGACGTCCGCGTTCCAGCCCGCGAACAGCGGCGAGGATCAGCAAAAAAAGCGGCAAAAACAGCCAAAGATAGCCCTTTTGCTCTTCAAAAACCTGCGGTATGGAAAAGATTCCAATCGCGCCGCCGGTCCACTCCAGATTCAAACAGGTCACGCGCACGACTTCGACCAGGGCCAGCGTCGCAAGCGCCAGATAAATTCCGCGCAGCCTCAGCACCATGCGGCCGATAGCCTGGGCCAGGATAAAACAAAGAACACCGGCCAGCAGCATCTCGGCGAGCACCCAGGTCCAGGGATAAAGACCTTCAGCGTCCTGAAACATTTTGGTCGATATCAAAGCTGCGAGATAACCACCGATCGCATAAAACGCGGGCGAGGCCAACGACAGCTGACCACTCATCAAAGGCACGTAAAGGCTGATGCCGAGCAGAGCCTGCTGCAGCATCACAATAATTATGAACGCATCCAATTCCGGCATAATGATCTCAAAGTTTTTCCAGAGTCCGCCGTCCCAAAAGACCCTGCGGACGCACCATCAGACCCACGAATAAAAGGGCAAAGGCTACCGCTTCCTTGTAACCCGAATACTCTGCGGGCACAGCGGCTTCAATCAATCCGAGCATAAGGCCGCCGAGCACAGCCCCGGAGATCTCGCCCATGCCGCCCAGCACGATGACCGCCAGTCCTTTCAGGCCAAAGAGCAGACCGAAATGCGGACCAGGAATACTGAAACCGCTGGCGACCAGGGTACCGGCAAGACTCGCGAGCGCCCCGGACAGAGCGAAGGTCAGAACTATCGTACGATGAACAGGAATGCCCAGAAGGCTCGCGGTCGTCTGATTTTCCGCCACGGCGCGCAGGGCCTTGCCGAGCATGGAGAAGCGGAAGATAAGGAGGAGCGCCGCCAAAGATAGAAGGGATATGGCCAGGATCACGAGCTGAATGCCGCGAACGCGTAGCTCACCCCACTCCACAAGCACAGGAATGAAACTCATGCTTTCCAAATCAAAATTCCGGGTTTCCGCGCCGTAAATCAGAAGAAGGGCATTGACCAGGACGATCGCCACGCCCAGGCTCGAAACGAGGTAAAGCAAAGGCTCGGCCTTGCGGCGGCGCAAAGGTTCAAACGCAAAGCGTTCGATCAGGGCGCTGAGCGCGGCGCAGACCACGATGGAGATTCCTGCGGCCAGAAGAAAGGGCAGCCGAACATCCGTCTCCCAAAGAGGCAGCTGGCCACCGCCCCAGCTGCCGCTCGTCAGGCTCCAGGTTAAGTAAGCACCGATGGCAAAGACGGCGCCCTGCGCGAAGTTTATCACGCCGAGCAGCGAAAAAACCAAAGCATAGCCCAAAGCAAAAAGCGCGTAGACCGATCCGATGGATAGTCCATTCAGCAGGATTTGCAGCATGAAAACCTGCTCCGCTTATTTAAGAAAGGCGAATGTTCCGTTTTTGTTATCGGCTTCCATTTTGATTTCAGCGACGTAAAAGGACTTCTGAACGATCTCGCCGTCCTTGTCGAAGCTGATGGCCCCGAGCGGCGTCTGATAGCTCTGGCTCAGAATCTGCTTGTTCAGATCCTGCCGCAGATCCTTCAGATCGTAGCTGGTGATTTTTTTCTTCTGATCCAGGGCATTCAAAGCCTCGACTACGACCTGAACGGCAGTGAAGGCCTGGGCTGTGAACTGCCCGGGCATTTTCTTATGCTTCTTTTGATAAAGGTCAACCAGGACCTTGTTCATCGGATCGGGCGCTTCTGGAGAATAGGCCTGGGCGATCAGAATTCCATCGCAGTATTTTTGGCAAACGGGAAAAACGTTCGGGGTATTCAGACCATTACCGCCGATGATAAGACCCTTATAACCGAGCTGCCGCAGCTGCTTCACAAGGTTTCCGCCATCCGCGGCCAGGCCGGAAATAATCACAAGGTCAGGCTTCACCTTCATCACTTCGGTCACCTGAGTCGTGAAATCCGTATCGGTGGTTTGAAACTTCTGCGCGGTGCCGAGCTGCAGGCGTTTATCGGCCTTCACCGCCTCCTGGAAGGTTTGCGATTCCGAGGTGCTGAAGGCATCGTTCTGCGCGAAGAGAACCGCGACACTCTTCAGCTGCGGATTGCGCTTCAAAGCAGCTTCCAAAGCATGCGGGGCCACGATCGCAATCGGAGCCGAGACGCGGCTGACGTAATTCCCGATCTGGGGTATGCCCTTGGCCGTATTGGAAGGACCGATCACGGGCACCTTGGCCTTATCAGCCAAAGGATCGGCGGCAAAAGCCTGCTGCGAAAGAGTCGGCCCGATGATGGCCAGAACGTTTTTTCGCAGAAGCGCATTGAAGGCATTGATGGTCGAGGCTTCATCAGCGGCGGAATCTTCGAGCAGTATTTGAATCTTCGTGCCGCCGACACCACCCTTGCTATTGAAATATTCCTCGGCGAGGCGCACACCGATGACCTGCTCCTGACCGAGCAGAGCGACGTTTGAGGTTTGCGACACGGCCACGCCGATAGGCAGGGGCCCCTGGACGACGGCCCAAAGCCGGGAACTATGGGCAAGGATCAGAAGGGCACCGCCCAGAACGATCCGTTGAACGCTTCGATTCGCACGCATGGCTTTCTCCAAAGAGAAGAGGGATGGACTGTCGGATAAAACTGCCCAAAAGCCGGCGAATTGTCAAACATCACGGAAGAATAAGTATGTCACGAAGTAAGAGTCGAACGCAGGAACCTGGTAAAAGCCTTGATCTCGGTCATCGTTACAAGGCGCGTGAGCAGCGCATAAAACGGGACCAGAGCCGCGATTCCCAGGCGCTGCCAGAAGTTGAGAGCGATCATGAGTTCATAGAAAATCATGCCCAGCCAGCAGGGAGCAAGGATGACGAGCATATTTTTGAAGAGCTTCATGTCCAGGACACGGTTCGGAAAGATGCGGGTCATCGCCAAAAAGGTGTAAACTTCGCAGAGGAAGGTGCAGAACGTAACAGCCACACCGGCACCACCAGGACCGAATTTCATACCAAATGGAATGGCGAAATAATCCAGCACCACGTTGATGATCAAGCCCACGATGAAAATCCGCGAAATCTTTCCACCTGAACTCGAAAGATAGAGGCAGGCTCCGGTAAAGGTATTGATGTACATCATCGTTAAAACGGGCGCCAGAAAGCAGAGAATTTTATAGCTGGCCTGAAAACCATCCCCGTAAAGCAGCCGCGAAATATAGTCGCCAAAGAGCACAAGCACGATGCTGAGGGGCAGGCAGCAAACCAGGATCAGATTCATCAGCTGCTTATAGAGTTTTTCAAACTGCCCCTGCCCATCATGCAGCGCCTGCGACAGAGCCGGCGTGAAGGAGCTCTGCAGGATGGGGATGAGAAGGAGGAAAACGCCGATGAGCTTATTCGCCGAACCAAAGTAGCCCACCTCGATATCCGTGCTCAAAAAGCTGAGCATATTGGTGTCGGTCTCGGTAAAAAATGTGGTCAGCACACCCGCGATATAGAAGGGCAGACTGGCTTTCAGAAGCGTCTGGAGCCGATCGCTGTTGAATCCGGCGCCGAAAAACTGCTGACGCCGCGCCTGCAGCATCATATAAGCGAGGCCGAACATTTCCGAGAGGGCATGCATCACCGCCACCAAAAGTATGGTCGGATGCAGTTTGAAAACGATGAAGCAGCCGCCGACCAGAACGATTTTCACCACGACGTTGATGATGGAAACCAAACGCACCTGGTCAATGGCAATGAAGATCTTCTGCAGGATGTTCCGCTGGAAGTTGAAGGTCGCGGCATAGACGCCCATGATCATCACCGTGCTCCAGGTCTCGGCCCCCGCATCGCGTTTGAAGACCCAGAGACCGACGAACATGGCCACGGAAATCAGGGCGGCCATCATGAGTTCCACAAGGACGATGGTTCCGAAAATATCCCGCACATGCCCGTGGTCGCTCGGCACCGTGCGATTGATATAGGTCGTGAAACCAAGCGGAAGAAAAGCGAAGAACGCCGTGGTGAAGGAATCCGCGAAATAAAAGACCCCCATCTTTTCCGGGCCCATGATGCGCGGCAGGATCATCTTGAGGGCCAGACCGATCAGCATGGTCATGCCCACGGACAGACTGAGAAGGGAGACGTTACGAGCGATTTTGCGATGCATGCTGTGCGGCTGCGTCTCATCCATGCGTCACGGATCCCCTTCAAAAAGCGGCGTTGCTGTCTACTCAGTGTAGCACCCCGGGGATCTTTAGAAATCACAAAAACACCCGATATTTGAAGAGGCGCGGAGGTGGACTTTGACCCCTTGGAATCTTCCCAAGACCCCATGGATAGCGTTGCTTCTCAGCATGCTTGCGACGCTCGTCCTCTTCGGTGATGGGCCCGCGCAGGCCGATCACACATTCGAGCGTCATGGGGACAATCTGAAGTACTGGTTCGATGCCACGGGTCAAAGCGATTTCGCAGCAGCGCAAAATCAGGATTTTCAAACTATTCCCAAAAGCTCCCTGGGATTTGGCTTCACCCGCGGCACCCTCTGGGTTCGCCTGGAATTGCCGCCGCATCAAGATCTTTACGCGCAGCCGCATTGGATCGAATTCGACTCCGCGCTGCTGAGTCACTGGCAGGTCTTCGTCCCGGGCCGGGACCAGCCTGTTTATGAGGCAGGCCTGAGCGTGCCCCGCTCACCGTCGGACCACACCCGATCTCCGGCCTTTCGCATCACCTTGGATCCGGGTCGTCCGGGACTCTGGTATTTTCGGATCAGGTCTGATCACGCTATGAATCTGAATCCCGAGATTCATACGCAAAAAACCCTGGAAGCCAAGGAAAAACGCGAAGCCTATTTTCTGGGCGCGTATGCCGGCGTCATGGTCTTCACCTATATGCTGACGCTTTATATTTTCATCCGCACGCGTCACCTGAATTTTCTCTATTACAGTCTTCTGCTGCTGTTCTTTCACCTCGTCTATCAGTTCACCTATAATCAGATGGCCGGGCTTTATCTGTGGCCTCAGTCCCCCTGGTGGTCCAACCGGGCCGCGATCCTGCTGGGCGAGCTGACTCATATCTTCGGCGCTCTCTTCGTCAGGGATACGCTGCAAACGCAGAATCACAGTCCGCGTCTTGATCTTGTGATCCGGCTCGTGCCTCTGCGCGCGCTCTTTTTTATCAGCTGGGCTATTTTTGATATGTCGCCTGAGGTGATGAAGTATTCCGTCCTGGCTTCGATGCTCTGCATCTTCTTTTACTATGGCCTCGGTCTGAAGATCTGGGCGCGCGGCTATGCTCCGGCCCGATATTTTTCCATAGCCTGGCTGCCGGTTTTGATCGGCAATGCCCTCGTTTTCATTCAGGACCTGAATCTGTGGGTTGCGCCCAGCCCTGAATGGCAGGAAACGATCCGCTTTGAATTTCCCATCCTCGGCGCTGCGATCCAGGCGATCCTCCTGGGTGTCGCGGTCGGTGATCAGTTCCGCCGCACGCAAAGGGAACAGCGCGAGGAGCAGGAGGCTCGTGAAAAATTGGAGCAGAGCCTGGATGATGCCCATACGGTGCAGGAAGCCTTCATTCGAAGCGATAGCGTCAATCCCCTCTTTGAAATTCGCAGCTCGCATCAGATGAGCGCCAAGATCGGAGGCGACTGGCTGGGCTATGCGTACGATGCCCCGCGGCGGCGCCTCGTCCTCGCCATCTCGGATGTCACCGGCCACGGCCTGCCCTCGGCGCTGCTGACCGGGGCACTGCATGGGGCCTTTTATGGCCTGACCGCTGCCGAACCCGTGCAATCCCTCTCCGACGCGGAGCTGGTGCGCGTTCTCATGGATCGGCTGGATCATGTGGTGCGAACGACGGCCCAAAACACCGGACTCATGGCCACCATGGCTTTGGTTTGCATCAATCTGGAAACCTATCGCATCGAATATCGCAACGCTGGGCATACACCTGTTCTGATCAGCAGCCGCCAGGGCCAGCATTTCATGCTGAAAGGCGGCTCGCCTTTGGGGATCAGCGACGAACCCGATTTTGGTCACGACTCCTGGCAGGCCACCGCAGGGGACGTGATTTTCCTCTTCACCGATGGTCTTTTGGATCAAGCGGAAAACGGCCAGCGCAATCATCTGAAAGCCATAGCCGAACATATCCGCCCGGAATTTTCCATGGACCGCATTCATGGGGATATTGGGCAGATGATGCAGAGGAATCAGCTTACGCTGGAAGACGATTCCTCCTACCTTCTGTGTCGTTTGCTGGCTGCGTAGGTGTTAGCGCTTGCATATCCCCTAAATTTCCGCATGATGGGCCTCTGATCGAACGAAGAGGGAGTCCCTATGAGCACCGATGGTATCCGCAGTGTTGTCGCAGGTTCCGTTCTGGAATTGGTCCTGGACCGTCCTGAGCGCAAGAATGCTTTCACCAACGCCATGTACTCAAAGCTGACTGAGGAATTGAACCAGGCCGCCCAACGGGCCGAGGTCGCGGCCGTCCTGATCTGGGGCGCGGGGAATAATTTCTCGTCAGGCAATGATCTGAAAGATTTTCTGGAATCTCCGCCCTCGGGTACCGATGCCCCGGTCTTCCATTTTTTAAGCGCGATCGCCAGCTTTCCTAAACCCATCGTCTGTGCCGTCGAAGGCTTTGCGGTGGGGATTGGCACCACTTTGCTGCTGCACGCTGATATCGTCTATGCGGCCGACAACGCCCGTTTCCAACTGCCGTTCATCAATCTCGGATTGGTGCCCGAGGGAGGATCGAGCCTTCTGCTTCCCCGTATAGCAGGATCCAAAGCCGCCCAGGAACTTCTTTACTTCGGTGAGGCCTTCGATGCCAAGGCCGCTCTGCAGCATGGCATCATCAATCAGATCGTCGAGCAGCCGAAGCTTTTGGAATATGCGCGGCAGCGCGCAGCAATCCTGGCGACCAAGCCGCGAACGGCCATGCTGGAATCCAAGGCTCTTTTGAAGAAAAGTCAGGAGGCCGAGCTATTGAACCATATGCGCGTGGAAGGCGACGCCTTCATCAAAAGGCTTCGTTCACCTGAAGTCGCCCAGGCGATCCAGGCTTTCTTCGCCCGCAAATGATCAGGGCAGCTGTTCGTGAAGCTGGGGCATCGAGGTCTGCAGCGGCAGCTCGACGATGAAGGTGGTGGCCAGCGCTTCGGCATCCAGCTGAATGCCCCCGCCGTGATCGGCAAAGATGCGCGAGGCTATGGTCAGGCCCAGGCCACTTCCCTGCCCCTGATTCTTGGTGGAAAAGAAGGGCTGGAAGATGCGCGCGCGGATGCCGGTCGGTACCCCCTGGCCGCTATCGCTGATAATGAAGCGGAGCCATTCCTGACCTTCGTGCGCCACGCGCTTCAGTTCGATCGTGATGCGTTTCACTTCACTGTATTCGAGCGCCTCGCAGGAGTTGTTCAAAAGAATCAGGAGCGCATGCATCAGATCCGCCACCCGCCCTTTCACCCAAAGGTCGCCGGCTTCATCTTTGATATCCAGGTGGATGTCACTCTTTTTCATACGCTGATCGCAAAGGCTGATGACCTCCTGCAGCCAGGTCTGAACATTGAGCATGGCATCCGCGGATTCCTTGCGGCCGCCGCCGAATTTTTGCAAAGAGCTGGTCAGGATCGTGGCCTGGTCCATGCTTTTTAAAATAACGGCCAGCTGCTGGCACACAGCGGAATCGCGATGCCCCGCATCCTCCAGCCCCTGCACGATGCGCCGCAGCCGATTCATGCTGCCGACCAGCATGCTCTGAAGCTGATAACTTATCTGCACCGAGGATTGGCCGAGGCTTGTGGTCTTGGCCTGCTGATAAAGCTCCGCCTGGCTCCGCTTCAGATCCTTCTCCATTTTCAAGAATTCTTTTTCCAAAGTCAGGAACTGTTCGGACACCTCCAGCACCTGCTTATCTTTTTGCTCCAGAGCCTCGTCACGGGCTTGAAGCTCGTCTTTGAGGCGCTCCATTTCCTGATTCCGCTCGGATATCATAAGCCAGGCAAGGCGGAAGCAGGCGGCCGTACCGGCGATGAAAGCGCCAATGAACTGCGAGGACATGTCCGGCTCCTGCTCGAAGCCGAGAACGCTCACAAGGGACCACAGATGAATGGCCATAAGGCCCAGCCATCCGCCTAAAAAAGCCGAGAGGGAAACATCCTGATCCTTTTGGATCGTTTGCGCCAAAAGAAAGGCAATCACGAGCTGCAAGGCGATCTGCGTTCCCGCCACATAAAGCGCGACGTCAAATTCAAAAAGCTCAAGGAAGGACGCGGCAGCGCCCAGGAGTATGAGTCCTGCGAAAAGGATTTTGATCGGGCGTGACGCCAGCGACCAATCCACCCAAACCAAACCGAGGAGGATATTGGCCCAGAATACGGTTTGTTCCATGCCGAGGCTGAAGAGCTGCGATGAAGGATCCTCTAAATGCTTCAAAAGAGTCCAGCAGAGGGTCTGCGCGCCCAGATGCAAAAGCAGCATCCGGCCACCCCTGTGGTCCCAAAAGAGACTCGCAGTCAAAAGCACCTGCAAAAGCAGGAGACTCATAAGAATCGTAAACAGAGGCATAAAACCTCCCTCTATTCACCAGGCACGTGGAGAAAACTTAAGGTCGTATCGGCTTCGCTTTTGGTGCAGACGAAAAAAACTTTTAACTTCCGGATCCAATTCTCAAGATTAGGCTGTCAATTCCTTGGGCAATGGGCCCCTCCACTGTCCAAATTCTTCCTTGGCGTCAGAATCCTGGGCAGAAATCCCTCGTGAACCTGGTCCAAAATTCTAAAACTCGGAAATAGTTCTGCTTTATGAAAAAACTGGGTGGAAATGCCTTCGTTACCCGCCCGCGAAAACCAGAGTTAAATTTGTAAACAGGCCAAACTCCAGGCTAAAACGAAAAACACCAATTTGAGTGACAGAGCTTTCGTCCTTACGTCTTTTGTAAGGGTTTTTGCAGTCTTCTGTTTTGATTGAGAAGTTTTTCAAGGCCCACTCTGGCACATGCAATGCACTTGGAAGGAGCACAACATTTTCAAGAGCATCAGGAGATTTGGAATGTCGACGAACATCAGAAAAACGGTCATAGGAGTGGGAGCGGTGTTGGCCATCGCGGCCGGTGTGCTCACCAGCCTGCAGATCGGCAGCAAAGCCCAGGCTCAGAATGATGCTGATCCCGGTAAGAACGTCCGCTGCGCGACTCGTCTATCAGTAGCGTTTCTGGGAACTTCCCCAACACCCGAACTGCTGCAAAGCACCGATCCGCAGTCGCAAGTCGATGCGATGATCGCCGACGCGGCGTTTCAGGAACGCTTCGCCCGCTTCATCAATAGCATCATGAACGATTCTCCTGGTGCCACGACCGAAGAGGACGGTGCGTATCACCTGAGCAAGTACATCATGCAGAATGCCAAGCCCTGGAAGGAGCTCTTCAACGGTCCCTATAACATCGTCGCCACTGGCGCCGCCAATGCCCGTACTGTCAGCGTTCAGCCTGACCCCAACGGCCTTGGTTACTTCCGCAGCCAGGCCTGGCTCCTTCGTTACGCTGGTAACGAATTGACCGGTCTGAAACTGAACTCGGCCTATCGCCTGCCAAACAACGTCCTTGGTCTTCACTTAGTGGCAACGACCAACGCTCCTGGTGCTGACGTTTCGGCCACCGGCCGCGCAGCTCCTGCTTGTAAAGGCTGTCACTACGATGGCTGGTACGCTCTCGATAAAACCGCCCAGGTTCTGACCCGCGTCCAGCGTCAAGGCAACAACGTGACCTTCACGCCGACCGACGGCACCCCCAAGGAAGTTCTGGGCGGCCTGATGCTGAAAGACGACAAGGAACTCGTCAACGCCATGGTTGATTCCGAGCAGTTTGTGTTCAACGCCTGCCGCACCGTTTTCCAGTACCTTTATGGTCGTGAAGAAAACGCCTGCGAAGCCGCCGTGTTTGACAAGTGTGTGGACGCTCTCAAAACATCGGGCATGATCCAGTCGGCTCTGTCGACTGTGGCCAAAGACCCAAGCTTCTGTCAATAACGGAGACCAACCATGAAAATGACTATAGGCCTTTCGATCATTCTCGCAGCAGGCCTCATGGCTTGCGGCAAAGCTCCCAAGATTCAGTCCGGCACCACCGTGGGCACCACCCAAAGTGGAAACGTGGATCCCAATAATCCCGGTATGGATCCCACGGCAACCGGTATGCTGACCTGTTCTTTGACCGACGGGAAACAGTATAAAGGCTTCGGCAACGTGAACCTCGTCGCCGGTCGTCCGACCGAAGTGGCGAAGGACGGTGATCGTTTCCGCGTGAAACCTTATACCTCGCTCTCCGGTGAATACACCCGCGTGATGGGCGCTGTACCTGCTTCGCTGACCGCGAACGCAGCGACTTTCGCAGCAGCTCCCGAGCGCTGGTATGTAACGACCGAAGCAAGCGCCGTGACGCTTTTCACCAGCTATCGCGTCGCTTATGAAGCAGGTCTGGCTCTGGCCGGCAGCGACAGCAAATATGCGGCCGCTCCGACCGAATCGACCGCAACGGAAAACTGCACAACGTTCGCCCGTCAGGCCTGGAACCGTTTGCCCAGCGTCGATGAAGTGAATGCTTGTAAGAACGTCGCCCTGGTGGTGACGGCTGCAGAGACGGATATCAAGGCACGCTGGGCTTATACCCTGGCATCGGTATTAACAGCAGCCGGCTTTCTCGCTTACTAAGGAGCAACACGATCATGAGCAGCAACAAGAACAATATTTCACGTCGCGATCTTATCAAGCTGACAGCCGGCACCACCAGCGCCCTCGCCCTTGGCGGCATGGTCCCTGGTATCATGACCCCGGAAGCCTTGGCGCAAACCGCCACCCAATCGGCAGTCCTCTGCGTTTTCCTGCCAGGTGGTTGTAACGCTCTCTTCGGTTCGGCCGACTCCTTCAGCGGCGCCGGCACCTTCGGTGTGACGAACGCCAACATGCTGAACCTCGGCAACGGTCTTGTCGTGGACAGCACCTTCAACACCCTCGGCGCCTTCGCGAAAGCGAACATGGCTTCGGTGGGTGTGGCTCACGGCATCGCCGCTCACGGTAGCGCCAAGGCCGCTCAATTTACGGTTGGCAACGTCAGCCCGGTTCTGACACTGGCTGCCGGCATGGGCGGAAGCGGTTCCATCAAAGCCGCCAACGTCGGCGCTGAGATGGCCCCTGGTCCCGGCACGGCTGTCAGTGGAACATCGCTGCAGCAGATCACTGATATGAAATCGACCATCGACGCCCTCGGCGGCGGTGCTCCCGATCCCACGATGCCCAAGCGTGAATTCGCTGCCAAAGGCATCACGGCGGCCGAGCAGATGTCTCAGCAGCGCCTCAAGGGTAACCCTGAGTCTTTGGTGAGCATGACCAACGGTTATAAAGCGGCCTTCGATACTCTTTCGAAGCCTGCGCAACCGTTCAACGCCCAGGAACTGATGACCGCGTATAACCTTACCGGCACCACTGTCAACAGCATGATGGCGAAGTTCGCCGCTGCGGAACTGATGATCCGCTCCGGTTCGAACGTGGTCACGGCTGTCGCCGGTGGCGCTCTGACCTGGGATACGCACGGTGATACATCCGGCGCTCGCGCCCGTCAGCGTTTCGCCCAGGACATCATGCCTGGCCTGAAAGTGTTCACCGATCGCATGGTGACCGCGACCAGCAACGTGACCGTCGTGATCTTCGGTGACTTCGCCCGTTCGCTTCCAGGTTCGGACCATGCGTCTGTAACTGTGGCGACCGTGATCGGCCCGAACGTGAAACTCGGCACCACAGGTAAAGTGGACGCCAACGTCGGTCTGCCCGGCGGCACACCCGGTGTGAACGGTCTTTGGGGTTATGTCGCGACTGTGGCCAAGGCTCCCGCTGCGGTGGTGCAGGGCTTCGGTGGCAACCCACACACAGCGATCAGCAAGGTCTAATCGCTCTTAACGTTTGATAGAAAGGATGCAATCATGCGGCGCGCTCCCTTGTCTGCTTTGCTTATGGTCGGCCTGCTTTTCAACGCTTGTGCCGAAGAAGCACCTAAAGTTTCCCGTTCGCAGCCGACCACGGCTGTGGGACCGGGACAACAAGGGAACGTGACTCCAGGCACCAGCGCGGATGGGAAACCATCCCCGGGGACTCCTGGAACGGGAGCGACGCCCGCGACTCCGGTGGATGGAACGATTCCGGCTGGTCCCACGACCACCGCCGTAACCGTGGCCGCCGGTACGATGAGCTTCGATCTTGCGTCGGCGAAACCGGCTCTCACGGGAGCCTCGTTTACCACAAATCTCACTGTGAACGCAGCGGCCGGTGCGGCCCCTGCGTCCATCACCTTCAGCAACATGGCGGTCAAGACTCCGGCCAACACCGGCTTTGTTTTGTATCGTCCGGTTCTGGTGCTGATGGATGGTGGCAAGGAAACCCAGTATCCGATCGGACAGAACATCAACCTGAAAATTCCCAAAGGCCGTACGGTTCCTCTTGCAGGACTGACCACGATCAGCTTTGAGAACATCAGCGCGGGTGCTTCGATCAAACTGCGTTTCTCGGCCCTTGAGCCTTTGGCTGATGCTCTTTTGGATGGCATTCCCAACTATCGGGAATGCAAGTCCCCGCAGAACTTTCAGAATGTGGCCACGGCGCTGCAGTCCTGCAAGTCCTGTCACAGCGGACTCTTCGCCTATGAATTCATGGATAAGGACATCGCCACCGCCTGTGGTCAGAACCTGAAAATCATCGACCCCTCGCTGAACGGCGGCATACGCCCGAACATTCCTGCCGGCGCCCATCAGGGTACCAACGCAGGTCCTGTGAACACGGCGATCGGTCCATGGCGGACAGGCGAAGGGCTTTGATCATCAGGGACGCTTGGCCCGTCACGACCTTGTAAAGATCTCCCGATACCGATGGCAGTAGGGGATATCACCTTTGCTTTCGTAATAATGCTGGTGATAATCCTCGGCTGGCCAGAACTTGACGCGCGGCTTCAAAGCCGTCGCCACTTTCATGCCCTTGGCTTTCAGCTGACCAATCAAATCCTCGGCCAACTTTTTTTCTTCATCATTTTCATAGAACAGCACCGATAAATACTGGGGACCGATATCAGGGCCCTGCCCATCCGTCTGCGAAAAATCGTGGGTTTCGAAAAACACCCGCAGAATTTCCGCAAGGTCCACCTGCACCGGATCGTAGGTCACTTCCGTGGCTTCGACATGCCCCGTCGTCCCCGTGCATACCTGTTTGTAGCTCGGATTGTCCACATGCCCGCCGGTATACCCGACCACGGTCTTTAATACGCCCGGTATGCGTCCCAGATAGTATTCCGTCCCCCAAAAGCAGCCCGACGCCAGCACCACGGTGCGCACGCCCGGAACTTTGGTCGGTTGGAATTCCAAGGAGACGCTATTCACGCAGTGACGGGTATTTTTTGCGGTAAAGCGCTCGCCTTTGAAGACATGGCCAAGGTGAGCCCCACAGTTTTTACAGAGAATCTCGGTCCGCGACCCATCGGCGTCGGTCTTGCGTTCCACGGCGCCAGGAATTTCATCATCAAAGCTCGGCCAACCGCATTCGGAATGGAACTTGTCTTCGCTGCGATACAGCGCCGTTCCACATTTTTTACAGTGATAAACGCCAGGTGCTGTGGTGTTGACGTAAAGCCCCGTAAAGGGACGCTCGGTACCTTTTTGTTCCATCACCCAACTTTCGAAGGGTGTTAGTTGCCTTTGTGACATAATATGCCTTGCTGAGTGGGGTGAAACTGCGAAGAATCGCCTAAATTCTACTCTGAAATACAAACAAAAAAATCCTAGTTCTTGTGTAAACTTTTCGCAAGAGCGGCGGGTAAGCAACATTACAGTTGGAGCGAAAGCTAACAAAGGTTATGTAAGAGGATGAGTCCCAACAATCGAAGGAAGTTTCTCAATGCTTTACGCAGAATTTCTAGAGCGCAGCTCTTTTAACAAGCAGGAATTGATCGCCCATGCCAATGGCCTGCTTGTGGAAGATACTCCAATACCCGAGTTTGGCCGCATTCCCGCGCCTCCCTTCCTGATGTTCGATCGCATTATCGAATTGAAGCGCAATGGCTCCACCGGCTCCATCATTGCCGAGCAGGATGTCCAACTCGACGCTTGGTATTTCCAATGCCACTTCAAAGGCGATCCTGTACAGCCGGGCTGTCTTGGCCTCGATGCGGTATGGCAACTCGTGGGTTTCTACTGCTTTGCCAATGGCGGCCTTGGCAGCGGTCGCGCGCTGGGCTGCGAGAGCGTGGAATTCCTGGGCCAGATTCGTCCGCATGACAAGGTTGTGCGTTATGAAGTGAACATTCGCCGTCTTTCCATTCTGAAGGGCAAAGGCGCGGCTATCGCCGTCGGTGATGCGCGCGTCCTGGTGGATGATCAACCGATTTATAATATCAAAGGCGCCCGTGTCGGCAGCTTCACCGGTATCAATTATCCCGACTATCCGCTGCCATCAGCCAACTCGCGCGGCGGTATCCTGGTTCGATAAGA
The DNA here is from genome assembly GCF_035712445.1 of Oligoflexus sp. Classification (NCBI taxonomy): domain Bacteria; kingdom Pseudomonadati; phylum Bdellovibrionota; class Oligoflexia; order Oligoflexales; family Oligoflexaceae; genus Oligoflexus; species Oligoflexus sp. Next base: position 44,151 of record NZ_DASTAT010000139.1, read on the forward strand.
GGAGTGTCCGGCATGACGGTTGACATCAAAGCATCCATTCTCGAAATGGTGCCCCAGCAGTATCCTTTTCGTTTCCTCGATCGCATCGTGGATCTCGACGCGCAGACGATCATCGGAGAATATACCTTCGACCCGAACCTGCCCTTCTATCAAAAGGAACGCGAGGTCCCTGAAACCATTCTGATCGAAACCGTGGCGCAAACCGTGGTCGTGGCCATGGGCCTGCATCTCATCGACATCGATGCCAAAAGCGGCAAGGGCCTGAATCCGGCGGAATACGTAACTCTTTTCACCGATGTGGAGATGGAATTCTTCAAACCTGTGCATGCCGGTGAAAAAGTGCGCGTGCACGGCGAAAAGCAAAGCTGGCGTTTCCGCAAGATTCGGTCGAAAGCGGAACTTTATAACGAGCAGGGTGAACTGATCGCTCGGGGCACCCTGTCCGGTATGGGAGTGAAAAAGCAATGAGTACAAGACGCGTTGTCGTTACAGGTATGGGCGTCGTGGCCCCCAATGGTCATGGTCTGGCGACCTTCAGCCAGGCTCTGCGCCAGGGTCAATCCGGTCTGCGTCATCAGCCGGAACTTGAGCAGCTCAAATTCGGCTGCCAGGTCGCGGGCGTTCCTCAGAACATTGATAGTGTGAAGACATCCTACTTCAGCCCGGATGAGCTTTTGGCCATGAACACCGCCATGACCTTCGCCTGCATCGCCGGCGTGGATGCATGGAAGGATGCGGGCCTGCCCCTGCCGGAATTCGGTTCCGATCATGTGAACGAGGAAACCGGCGCCATCATCGGCACGGGCATCGGCGGGGTCGATACCCTTTCGGAAAAAGTGATTCCCCAGGCCAGCGCCGGTAACGTCAGGCGCCTCGGCAGTACCATTATTGAGCAGATCATGGCCAGCTCAGTGAGCGCCCGTTTCGGTGGGCTCTTCGCTTTGGGCAATCAGGTCACGACCAATAGCAGCGCCTGCAGCACGGGCACTGAGGCCCTTATCATGGGCGTGCAGCGCATTCGCGATGGCCTGGCCGAGCGTATGATGGTCGGCGGCGCGGAAGGTGCGCATCCTTATATTTGGGCTGGTTTTGATGCCATGCGCGTTTTGAACCGTAACAGCAACGATAATCCCGCGGCAGCCTCGCGACCACTCAGCGCCACAGCCAAAGGCTTCATTCCCGGCAGCGGCGGCGGCGTTTTGGTCGTTGAATCCCTGGAATCCGCCGAAGCCCGCGGCGCGCGGATCTATGCTGAAGTTTTGGGCGCCTCCATCAACTGCGGCGGTATGCGTCGGGGTGGAAGCATGACAGCCCCAAGCCCCTACAGCGTGCGCCGTTGTATTCGCGATGCGCTGATGAATGCAGGTATACAGTCCGAGGAACTCGATTATATCAACGGTCACCTCACGGCCACCGGCGCTGATCCTTTGGAAGTCGGCAACTGGCTGTCGGCCCTTGAATTACCCGCGGAAAAATTCCCACTGATCAACTCGACCAAGTCCATGATCGGTCATGCTCTGGGCGCGGCCGGGGCGATTGAGTGTATTGCCACAGTCCTTCAGATGCATGAAGGCTTTGTTCATCCTTCGCTCAATAGCGAGGATCTGCATCCTGATATCGTGAAGATTGCCGCGAGCATTCCGCACGAGGCCAAAAACAAGGCCATTCAGGTGGCTGCCAAGTCCAGCTTCGGTTTTGGTGACGTCAATAGCTGCGTTGTTTTCAGAAAATGGGCCTACTGATCCTTTGAAACCCTGCAGGGGAGGCGCTCACCCGAGCCCTCTCCATGCCAGGATATCCTTTAGATCCCACCTTGCCTTGTCCTGGCTGATTGCGGTAAATCCGTACAAGAACAGAATCAGCCCAGAAAGACATCCCGATGGAATATGTGATTACTCCCAGGCTTCGAACCCAGGTTTACCATGGTCTCAGCCTCTTGCTCTTCCTCAGCGGCGTTCTTATTCCCTTCTCATCTTTGCATGCAGCCCCAAGTTTGCTGACATGGCAAGCCGCGGTAAGCGAGGCCAGTCGCAACAATGCCGAACTCAAAGCCGCTCAGGAAAATCTGCAGTCTGCCAATGCCAATGTGCAGGTCGCTCGGGCCGGTTATCTGCCAGAGGTGAGCGCAAGCTTTACAGCAGGCGTGAACGGCAGCGACGCGAGCGCGGGAAATTCCCGGCCTTCGAGTTACTCCGAACTGCAGGCGCGCACCCAGGACATCTATGGCGCTTCGATTCAAGCGAGTGAAACCATCTTCGATGGCTTTGCCACGCAGTCGCGCGTGAGTCAGGCTCAGGCCCGCGTTCAGGAAGCCGAGCAGCAGATCCGGATTCTGAAGGCGCGCCTTTCCTATGATCTGAAAACTTCATACTCGGGCATGATGCAGGCGCAGCGTTCCCTTCGTCTTTATCAGGATATCATCAAGCGTCGTGAAGAAAACCTGAGGCTGGTCGAACTCCGCTTCGCGGGAGGCCAGGAAAATAAGGGCGCTGTCAGGCTTTCTGAAGCCTATCTCCGCCAGGCGCGCTTTGAAGAGATGCAGGCGCGCGATAATCTGAACGTGGCGCGTTCACGTTTGAACAAGGTCCTCGGCCGAGGGGATGACAGCAGCTATGAACTGCGCAATGACGTTCCCATCGGCGAAATTCCCGGTCTTGTCGATTTCACCGCGCTGGCCCGCAACACGCCTGACTTTCGCTTGAGCGTGGCCCAGGAGCAGACCGCCACGGCCGATCTCTCCCTTTCGCGGGCCGGATTTTATCCGCAGCTCGGTGTGAAAGGCAGCATCGGTCGGCAGGATGAGCAGTTCTTTCCCGAAAATCAAAGCTGGTCGCTCAGCCTCGTCCTGACCGTTCCCCTCTTTTCCGGCGGCAGTGATTACTATGCGCGGCAGGGTGCGATCAATCGTCTCACGGCTGCGAGCCTTACGCGTGAAAATGCCGAGCGCGATATCGTGGCCCGTCTGCGCCAGGCGCACGTCAACCTTTTGGAATCGTCGGAGCGATTGAAGGTGGATGAGAGCTTCCAGGAAGCCGTCACGCTGCGGGCGGAAATCGCGCGCAGTAAATATAACAATGGCCTGACAACCTTTGACGACTGGGATCTGATTGAAAGTGATCTGATCAATCGGCAGCGCGCGGTGCTATCCAGTCAAGGCAATCGAGTGATCGCGGAAGCCGCATGGGAACAAGCGCAGGGAAGAGGAGCACTGCAGTGAGTCAAGCGAAGTCGAAATCCCGTCTGAAAATTTGGATTATCCTGGGCGTCGTCCTGATTCTTGCGGGCGGAGGCTATTATTACTATAAGAAAAAGAAGAGCGTTCCCACCGCAAGCTATACCGAAGCCCAGGTCACGCGCGAGGACCTGCAGATCACGATCCTCAGCACCGGCATCGTGCAGCCGGAAAACCGTTTGGAGATCAAACCGCCGATCGCCGGTCGCGTGGAAGAGGTTTTGGTGGCCGAAGGCCAGGACGTGAAAAAAGGCCAGATCCTCGCCTGGATGAGTTCGACCGAACGCGCGGCGCTTTTGGATGCGGCGCGGGCCAAAGGCGCGGCCGAGGTGAAACGCTGGGAGGAACTCTATCGACCGACGCCGATCATGGCTCCGATCAATGGCACCATCATCCTGCGCAATGTGGAGGCGGGTCAGACCTTCTCGAATGCGGACTCCGTTTTCTCGATGTCGAATCGTTTGACGATCAAGGCCCAGGTGGATGAAACCGACCTTGCTCAAATCAAGAAGGGCCAGACCACCAACGTCGTGCTCGATGCCTATCCCAAGGAAAAAATTCCCGGCAAAGTGGAAAAGCTCGCCTATGATGCGAAGACCGTGAATAACGTGACGACCTATACCGTCGATATTCTGCCGGATAATACCCCTGATTTCATGCGCAGCGGGATGACCGCGAACGTCACCTTCCTCGTCTCGGAAAAACCCCAGGCCCTCACCATCCCCAGTGAAGCCATACGATTCGTGGACGGCAAGCCTTCCGTGCTCCTGCCCAATCCCAAGGATAAAAAGAAACCGATCGAGCATCCGATCAAAATCGGTGTGAACGATGGCAAGCGCACCGAGGTCCTGGAGGGTCTGGAAGAAGGCGCCACGATCCTGATCGCCGATATTTCGATGGGAAGCAACGCCGCTGGCGGCAACCCCTTCATGCCGATGGGCCGTCCGCGTGGAAGCAGCGGCAACAGAGGAGGCCGGTAAACGCATGCTCGAACTGCGAAACGTCAACAAAAGTTACCGCATGGGCGATAGCGTGGTCTATGCGCTGCGCAATGTTTCGGTCACGGTCGAGAATGGTGACTTCGTCGCCATCATGGGCCCCTCCGGTTCCGGCAAGTCGACCCTGATGCACATCATGGGTCTTTTGGATGTGCCGGAGTCGGGATCCTATCTGGTCAACGGTCGTGAGGTTTCGCAGCTGGACGAGGATGATCTGGCTGTTCTCCGCAGGAAAGTGCTGGGCTTCATCTTTCAGCAGTTCAATCTTCTGCCGCGCATGACCGCTGCGCAGAACGTGGCGCTTCCGCTGTTTTATTCCGAAGGGAAATTGACCGCGGAAAAAGCCCACGAGGTGCTCGAAGCCGTGGGTCTTGGCACCCGCATGGAACATCGACCCAACGAACTCTCGGGGGGCCAGCAGCAGCGCGTGGCCATTGCCCGGTCCATGATCAACAAGCCTTTGATGGTGCTCGCCGATGAACCGACGGGAAACCTGGATTCGCGCAGTGAAAAGGAAATCATGGCCCTTCTGCGCAGCATGAACGAGCAGGGCATCACCGTGATCATGGTGACTCATGAAGACGAGATCGGTCAGCAGGCGCGGCGCCTCATCCGCATGCGCGATGGCGAGATCCAATCGGATGAAAGGCTCGCGCCCCTTCCCACGGTGAAAAATCCCCCGAGCCTGAGTGAAGCCGATACCCAGGGCGGCTCAGGCCTGGGCCACATCTGGCAGCATTTCGTGCAGGGCATCAAGACCCTCGCGGCCAACAAGGTGCGCACCAGTCTTTCCATGCTCGGCATCATGATCGGCGTCGCGGCCGTGGTTGCGATGCTGGCCTTGGGAAAAGGCGCGCAATCCGCGATTGAAAATCAGCTGTCATCTTTAGGTTCGAATCTTCTCGTGCTGCGCTCCGGCGCCTCGCGCGGACCGGGTGGTGCGATGTCCGAGGCCGGTGCCGTCACGCGCTTCACGGTCGAGGATGCGGAACTCATTCAAAAGCGCGTGCCCGGCGTGAATGTTGCGACGGCCAACGTCAATAGTCGCGGCCAGGTCACCTTCGGCAATAAGAACTGGTCCACGACGCTGACCGGCTGCTCGGAATCCTATGCGCGCATGCATGCGATGGTGCCCGATGTCGGGCGCTTTTTCACGGAAGAGGAGAATCAGCAAAGGGCCCGCGTCGCCGTCATCGGCCGAACGCTGGTGCGGGAACTCTTCGGCGGTCAGAATCCGATCGGCGAGATGATCAAGATCAACCGCATCAATTTTCAGGTCATCGGTCTTCTGCCGGAAAAAGGCGCCACGGGTTTTCAGGATCAGGATGATCGCATTCTGATTCCAGTGGAAACGGCCATGCATCGCGTCATGGGCAAGGAATATGTCGACTTCATCGAGATCGAGGTCACGAACGCCGACCAGATGGACGAAGTCCAGGACCGCACCCAGGAGCTGATGTACGCGCGCAAACGCGTTCCCCCATCCCGGCAGGAGGATGCCTTTACGATTCGCAATATGGCCGATATTCAGAACGCTCTGAGTGAAAGCACGCGGATCATGACCGTGCTCCTGTCCGTGATCGCGTCCATCTCGCTTTTGGTCGGCGGCATTGGAATCATGAACATCATGCTCGTATCAGTCACCGAACGCACGCGTGAGATTGGTCTGCGTAAAGCCATCGGGGCCCGACGCGCGGATATCCTCTGGCAGTTTCTGATCGAGTCGGTGGTGGTGAGCCTGGTCGGAGGCGTGGCCGGGATTGCTCTGGCTATCCTCATCACAGTGACCCTTTCGGCGGTATCGGGATGGAATACCACGATTACGCCTGCGTCCGTGACCCTCGCCTTCGTCTTCTCCGCGGGTGTGGGCATACTCTTCGGCATCTATCCGGCCCGTAAGGCCGCCCGATTGAATCCCATAGACGCCCTCCGCTACGAATAGCGAAGTTTGGCACATTTTATGGATAATTCCCCTGAGGCAGGCTGAATAGGGATTCAGCCGCCTCTTCGCGAGGGAATTCGAGCAGAAGTCCGATGACATCGCGCATCATCCAGCAAAGGACGTATTATGAAAGTCGAATTGAATTGGAAGGAAGGCTTGGCTTTTGATGTGAAAGCCGGTCTCAACACAGTGTCGATGGATGCCAAAGCGCCTTTGGGACGGGGCAAAGCGCCCTCCCCGAAGGAGCTGGTCGCGGCCGGGCTCGCGGGCTGCACCGCCATGGATGTGATGGCTTTTATGCGAAAACATAGGCAGGACGTCACCAGTTTTTCGATAGCCACGGACATCCAGACTTCGGACAAGGACGTGCATCCTGCGGTCTTCACTGCAGCCAAGCTCAACTTCTTTTTGGAAGGAAACGTCGATCCCGCGAAAGCGGTAGAGGCCGTGCAACTTTCACAGACCAAGGAGTGCGGCGTCAGCGCGATGCTGGTGAAGGCCTTCCCGATCACCTGGGAGGTTTTCGTGAATGGTCAATCCGTAGGCAGCGGCGAGGCTCGTTTCTAAAAATAATTCCAGCGAATAAAACGCACGACAGCGTTGGCGTGTATTTTCCCTCTTTTTGTTCGATAGTGCATTGAGAGGAGGGCATGCATGGAAATTAGTGAAGTGTTCCGTGACGAGCTGAACGAAGAATTCTCCCGACTTGAATTGATACTTTTGAGTCTCGAGAAAAAACCTGAAGCTGCACTCATGGAACAGGCCCAGCGCATCCTGCATAATATGAAGGGCTCGTCCCGGGTCGCCGGTTTCGAGGCCTGTGGACGCGTGATTCATTATCTTGAAACGCTGCTTCTGGATAAACCTCTGCCGCTGGTTCTGGAGACCATACTCTCTGGCATGGATTTGAGCCTCTCTCTTGCGGAACCCGAAGCCCATCCTGGCGAGGCGGATCGTTTTATTCAAAAACCCCTGCCCCTGGTGCCGCGGAAAAATGAGCCTCTGGCCCCGCAGGCACAGACCGCAGCGCAGCGGGACACGGCGCTCCGCGTGACGTCCTCGCAGAAAACGGGATTGGTCCTGCCGGAACATTTGCGCGTCCTGGTCACAGGCGATCGCCAGCACCTTCGCGCCTATCAAAACTTTTTGGACGATCACAGCGTCGCCCTTCAATGGCGGGATACGACCGAGGATATCGCGATCGTACTTCAGGAAAATATTGTGGATGCCGTGGTCCTGGATTTTTCCAGTCTCGATCTTGTTCACGGATGTCTGATCCGCAAGATTCGCCGCGCCTCGGAATCCCTGCCCATCCTGCTTCTGGCCGATAGCATAGCGCCCTGCCTCCTGCTTCAGCTCAGCCGCCAGGAAAACATCAGCTGCTTTTTAAGGCCGCTTCTGACTCCCCAGATGTTTTTGCAGAATCTAGAGAAGCGCATCATCAAGGGCCGGCAGGCGGCGATGTTCAGTCGGGCCCTGCGCGCGGTCTGGTTTTTGGATCCCCAGCAGGACCCTTGCATGGCAAAGGATGCGCGTACACTCATGCACTATCAGGACAAACTGCGCGCCGTCGCCTCATCCCATCAGGACTGGGATTTTGAAAATCATTCTCACATGGACAAGCGCCTGACTTTATCGGACGTGCACGGCGAAATTGAATTGGTTCTGCACGACCTGATACATCGTATTGACCAAAAAACCCTGCCTTTTTCCCTTGTCCGTTTACGTCATCGCCATCTGCTTGACTGCATCCAACAACATTTCCTGGAAGAAAATGTGATATTGCGCGACTCGAATCCCTGCAAAAAGTTTTTGGAGCAGCATGTAAAACATCATGACGAGGCTATGCAGGAGTTTCATAGCCAGCGTCTGATGAGGGACCCGGATGGCATCCGCTTCTTTTGTGACTCTGTTACGTCGTTTATCCGTCAACACGCATCTTTCGACGAAACGCTGGAGGAGTATTTGCTTCGCGACTCCGCGTGATCTGAAGCAAACTGTAAGTTTTCATCACAAAAAACGTCATTCGTGGCGTTTGCGTTCGCCGTGCTTGATTTCTTGCATTCTCTTCATGCAAACCTCTTAAATTCCTGCTAGCTTTTGACACACAGGCAACGAAGAGGATCGTGTGAACCCAGATATGACAGTTAAGCGATTGGTTCTGCTTCGGCGGATGTGGAACCTCGACCAGAAGTCCATGGCCACTGCCATTGGAGTGTCGCATCGAACGTGGCAACGCATCGAATATTCCGACACGCGCATCACTGTGGATGTTCTTTTCAAGCTGGCCAAGATCTTTCAGGTCTCACCGGGATATTTCGTGGAGCCCTGCGTGCCTTTGAATGAGCCCTGGGTGTGTCTGCAGTGCGATTATTATAACGAACGCCTCACCGATGAAGTTTCCAGGAATCTGCAGGACAAAATTTGGCCGCTGGTCGAAACCTGGCGTCCCGCGCTGGAAAGCGGCTTCCGTGATCTGGCGTCCAAATCGTGGCCGCTCTGTGAAATCTCGCTGGAAAGCATTCATCTGAATCCCGCGACGCAGAAACTTCTGAACCTGCCCCTGTCCCAATACAGTCTATGCGAGATGTTCGATCATAAAAGCACGATCGCGCTGCTCTTCGAACGTCTTCTGGGCGACGCGCCCGGCAAGCGTTACGCTCTTTGCATGCTGAAGCCGAAGTTCGCGTCTTCCGGCCGGCGTTCCTTTGTCCAACTCATGCGGCTGCAGAAACGCTCCTGGGATAATCCTCGATTCCTCTCGGTTATCGTGGATGCAGGCTCACTGGAACAGGACCTCGCAGCCCTGGAAGTCGCCTGCGGCTGCACCGATATCCAGGGTCTTCACGATTTCAGCGTCCTCCTGCATCCGCCCGTCGACTAAAGCGTCACGTAGACAAAGCCTATGCACATCTCATCTTCCGTCCCTTCGCCCCAATTCACATCCTTGGCACCGGGATTATCAAAGGTGCATTCCAATGTCATGCGTTCCCCCGGCATCACGCTGACAGTCTGTTTCAGGGCATAACTCCCCTGCCAGTGAAAATCCCAGCGCGGGATATCCAAAAGACAGCTGGGACCTCCACTTTTTCGTTCCACTTCCAGGCGCGTCGTCTGCCCGCGCAGATGCATATGCAGTCCTGTGGAATAAACCCGCAAAGCTGCGGTCGGCGCCAGCTGGCCACCCGTTGCGGCCGCTGCATACGCTGTGAAAGGCGCGCTGTAGGAATGCTTCACTCCCTTGTGTCCCGCGGGAATCAGCATCGTATGATTTCTGACCCAATCGGGGTTGGTGAAGGGCACGACATAAGCTTCCCTGGACACCTTCTCATCGAGTTTAAAAAGGAGCTTCGATTGATCGGGGGCGCTGTGTCCATGCTCGGTGTTGTAGTGCACCTGCATCACGATTTTGGATCCAGGCTCCATTTTAAGGCCGGTTTCTGCCGGCAGATCGCGTCCCAAACTTCCCGGCGCCCATGAGGCGATCTGCGGAAGATTCGCGCCACCTCCCAGCGGCCCACCAAAACAAGTATAACCCGGACCGGCCTCGGCCTCATCCAGCGCCTTGACGGCATCCAGCTGCTCCTGCGGCACGCGATAGGCGATCACATGATGCACAATATCCGGCCGTCCAGGGATCACGCCGACACCCGTGATGAACTGCGTGCTGGTCTCGGGCCAATCCAGAACGAGGCAGCGATAATCGTTGGTCCCGGCTTTGGGTTGATACGCTTCGCTTGGGGTCATCTCGCGATCCACGCGGCTTAAACCGGACGCGCGGGCAGGAGGAGCCTTATAATCCGCTGGATTCCCCACTTTCGCCCCGGACTGCGACCAGGCCGCCAGAGCCGCAATATCCGCCTCGGAAAGTGAGCGATCGTTTTCATAATCCTGACAGCCAGGAGCAGCCATCCAGGGTGGCATACTACGGCTTTGAGTCGACGCCGCAATCGCTCGATGCATCCGGGTGGCGCTGGTCGCATCATCGAGTGCGAAGGGTGCCAGCCCTCCCGCCCCGTGGCAGTTGACACAGTTTGATTCCAGGATGGGCTTGATATCGGCATAATACGTCAATTCGCTATTCAAACCGACGCCCGAACTGGACGATTCAGGCGCAGCGGACGGACTTTTGTCCTGCGGCGAGCAGGCCAGGGGAAGCATAAGGATCCAAAACGGACGTGTTCGGATTTTCATCTTGGGGACTCCTGTATGAAAGTTTGAAAGGCAGGATAGTCGAGCACTATGGAAAGACTGTGGACGTTTGCCTGATATTAATGGCGCAGTTGCGAGACCAGGCAATCCGTAATAGTGTCCCATTCTTCATAAACCCACTGGGGTCCTTGCATCACAATGCCGAAAGCCTATCGTCGCGCCAATGTTGAAATCAGCAATATCTGCAATCTGAAATGCAGTTTTTGCCCCGAGGTCGCGCGTCAAAAGCAGGTGATGGAGCCGGAAAGCTTTGATCCGCTCGCGGCCCAGCTCGCGCCTTTGGTCGACGAAGTCTGTCTGCATCTGATGGGCGAGCCTTTGAATCATCCGCGCTTTGCGGAATTCATCGCCTCCTGCGCGCGGCACGAGCTGCCGGTGAACCTGACCACCAATGGTCTGCTTTTGAATGCTTCGCGGCGCGAATGGGCCCTGCATCCCACGGTGCGGCAGGTGAATATCTCGGTGCACAGTTTTGAGGCGAATTTCGGCCTGCGCGATGTCGGTCCCTACATGGAGCGCGTTTTTCAATTCACGCGCGAGGCTCTGGAAAAACGTCCTGATCTTTATATTAATTTAAGGCTCTGGGACTTGACGGATCCATCGAGTCTGAATGAAACGAACGCCGCGATTCGCCAGCACATCGAAACGGAATTCACGATCGACCTTTCCCAATTGAAGGTCGATATTCGTCGCCGTAAAAATCTGCCTTTGAAAGGCCGCATTTACCTGCACTTCGATTCCCGTTTCACATGGCCCGCGCCTGAACTCCCCATCATCTCAAAGCAGGGCTTCTGTCACGGGCTTTCCAATCATTTCGGAATTCATGCCGACGGCACCGTCGTGCCCTGCTGCCTGGATAAGGAAGCGGTCATCAACCTCGGCAACGTCAGTGAGCAAAACCTCCTGGAGATTCTGGAAGGCCCGCGCGCGGAAGGCATAAGAAAGGGCTTTGCACGCGGAGAACGCGTCGAGGACTTGTGCCAGCGTTGCCCCTTCATAGATCGCTTCGCAAATAAAGCCCGAAAACTATCTTCGCAGCGCCCCCAATCTTCGGTACAATGCTGAATATCACGCGCATTATTTCCCATTTACCGAAAGGTTTGTCATGAAGACATCTCTGATGGCACTCAGTGTTGTGAGTATTCTTTGTTCGGCAGGATTGGCTTTTGCTGCGGAATTTGCGCCTTTGCCCAAAAATTTCCGCATGTGGACCCATACCAAATCCATGGTGATTCCCGACAAATCGCATGGACTCTATGGTTTCCATAACATCTATGCGAACAAGAAGGCTCTGCCGACCCTGAAATCGGGCGGCACCTATCCCGAGGGCGCGGCCTTCGTCGTTTCGTTTTATGAAGTGAAGAATGAAGGCGGCGCCAGCAGCCAGGGCGCGAAGATCATGGACGCCGTGATGCTGAAGACGGCGAAAGCTGCGGCGACAGGCGGCTGGGCCTATGGCGTCTACGACGCGACCGGCAAGAAAAAGGCCGTGGACGTGGTCAAGAACTGCTACGAATGCCACAATGCTCAAGCCAAAGCCACTGATTATGTATTTGAAAAATATATAGACTGAGGATAAGACGGAAGGCTGTGAGTTGCTCACGTATCTTGCAGCCTTTTTTCGGAGTATCCTGTGCGCATTTCCTATCTAGCTCCCGCATTCTGTCTTGTGCTGGCGACAGCCGAGGCCCAGGCCTACACCAGCGTTACCGGCGTTAATAGCGGCGGACGCCTGACGGGTGGCCTTCTTCTCCAGGACACCGACTATGAAACCACTGGTGACTTTAACGTTGAGACGACTCAGCTGATGGCGGGCTATAAAGCCGCCCTGTCGCCCAGTTTTGCCCTGGGTGCTGGTCTGGGTGTGGTTTTGGATGGCGAACTGGGTAATGATGTCCGGGCCGAGGACGGCAGCGGCCTTCGCCTTTTTGTGGATGGCCAATTTGAATTCAAGCAGTGGGGTGCCAATAGCATCCTCGGCACCTTCGCGCTTTCCCACGATCGTTACAACTTCGAGCAGCAGTTCGTGGGCGGCACAGTCGATCGTGATTTCACCGTGACCGAAATCAAGATCGGTGGACTTTTCACACACAGAATCAGCCGCGCCTCCCTCTACGGCGGCCTGGAAGCCTACCTCTTTTCGGATGGTGAAATCGATTTCGGCAACGCAAGCGCCGACGTCGAACGCGACGATCGCCTGAACATTCGTCTGGGCGGTGCTTTCTCGGTGGATCCTGCCATCGATCTGCGCGCCGACCTTTTCCTGATGAGCGAGCAGACTTTCCTGTTCGCTGCTGATTTCCGTCTTTAAGAAGAGGGGACCTCGCGATGCACCGGAATCAACTTCTCGCTTTGCTCCACGCTTACGAAAAGACCTGGGCCAGCGGGGTCCTTCCCTATCCCACATTTGATGCTGATGAAGAACGCGCGGCCCTCATCCGCCTTCGGGACTTTGTCCTGCGCGCGCCCGATTGCTTGGAACGCAGCTGCGTGGAAGGGCATATCACAGGTTCCGCGCTGGTTACGGATCCCACGGGTCAGCATGTGCTCCTGACTCTGCATGCCAAGCTTAATAAATGGTTGCAGCTCGGCGGTCATGTCGATGGCGAAAGCGATGTTGCGAATGCTGCCCTGCGTGAAGCCCAGGAGGAATCCGGTCGTCCCGAGGTGGAATTTTTCCCCTACGAGGAATGGCTCGGCGCCGGCCAGTTGCCGCGCCCCCTGCCCTTCGATCTTGATATTCATGAAATCCCGGCCCGCAAACAGGACCCGGCTCACTTTCACTTTGACGTGAGATTTCTGTGCCGTCTTGATTCCACGCTGCCCTTTGTCATCAGCGAGGAGTCACACGATCTCCGCTGGTTGAGCCTTAGTGACGCTCAAGCTCTGACAGATGAACGGAGTATGCACAGACAATTTTATAAGCTGCAGGCCCTGCGTGAGCGTCTCTTAACGCGCTAAGGTCCGGAAAAACCCCCTTATCTCTTACGATCAATCCCTTGAGCCACAGCGTCTCAAAGACCCCTAATTGGTTTTTGTGTTGACCTCAGGCGACGCTATTCCCTATGCTCGCCGTCATAGCTGTTCACACCAACACGCGGCGAGGAGGATCTGGAACCATGAAATCCACGGTTTTCGCAGTGGCCCTGCTCGGAATGGGAACGTCATCACAAGCGGCCATTCAGGGTTTGTATGGGAGTGACTGCCTGCACGTCGAAGGCTTGTCAGCCTATAAGGATATGGCCTTTGACTACGGCACGCTGAAGCAGGTACAGACTGTCTTTGGCGACGATGAATGTCAGACGCCGGCCTATGATTTTGTATTCGAAGGCCCCTACAGCCTCGACGAAACCCTGGGCTTCATTGATTACAGCTTCACCTCGATTCGCTTGACTCCGCTGAACCCGGGTGTCGCCGAGAATTTCAATCACTACGAACTCTGCGGCATCAGCACCTGGGAAGCCGGCAAGGGCCAGGATGTGGCGGGATTGAACTGCGGCGGTCAAATCATTCCGAGCCTCAACACCTTCGTCTATGACCGCGTTCGTGATAACAAGGGAGACATCCAGATGGGTCGGGCCAGTCCTGACTTCAATGGTTCAACACCCAACCATCGTCCGGTGGAACTGGACGTTGTGATTTATCACGCCAAATAACGATTCCGCTGCTCTCCCAGTTCCGCCAGGGCTGGGAAGATCAGCCAGTTCCGCTTTTTCTTGACCGTCGTTCGAAGCCCACCTAGTATAACCTGCGACTCAATCAACCCCTCAACTCTCTCACGGAGATGCATGATGCGTTTTCAAGCCAGCTGTCTCTTTATGCTCGCGCTGCTTCACGGCTCTGCATTTGCAGCCCAGGAACTGACCTTCACCAATAAGGAAGTCAACGGCGTTAAAGTCTGGGAGCCGTCCACCACCACGCTGAAAGCCGGTGAAGACATAGAAATCAAAGTCGTGAACCCTTTGAAGGATGAGCATGGTTTTCAGGTTCCTGGCCTGACCGATCCCTATGTGGTGCCAGGCAATGGCGGAACCAAGACTTTGACGATCAAAGCGCCCAAAGCCGGGAAATATCCTTACAAGTGTCATATGCATCCCAAGCACCAGGGCGGGGACCTGACGATTCAGTAAGCCGCGGATAAAAAAAAGCGGTGCCCCGAAAGGCACCGCTGCATGAGGGTTCAGCTTAGAAACGAATCGTGAAGCTGCCTTCTTTCATGTAGAAGTAGCTCGATGTAATCAGCCCTTCCCGGAATTTCAGGTTGGCCTTGATCTCTTCCAGAGGCGTGCCTTCCACCTTCACAAAAGTCCAGGTGCAGGCATCCACTTCCTTCGTGCAGTCGATCGTGGGCTGCAGGATATCAGGGCGATTTTCCAGAGTCAGGATCATCCGTTCCGTAAAATAAAAGCGGGCTTTGGCCGCCGAAGTCAGCGGATTGAAATGATCCGCATAACGCAGCGTGATCGACCAGCTGCCATTGCCTTCCTTCACCGCCGGCACCACAAGGTCCGCTTTCAGACTGAGCGGCTGGAACGGATTCAGAGTCAGAATCGCTTTATTCGAGCGCTTGCCTTCCTTGCCGATGGTAAAGGGCAAGGCTACGCTTTGGCCCACAGTCAAAGGCTTTTCCAACTTCAGGACGACCTGGAAGCCGCGATAGGTTGGGGAAACCTTGACGACCGTCATCCCTTCCTGGGGTTCGAGGTGAAAACTGTGGCTCGATGCCTCCGTGGCAGGAACGTCGGCAATGAACTGGTTCACTTCCGCCGGAACCGAGACAGTCGCAGAGGCTGCGAAAGGATCAGGATAAACAAGAGTCAAGGGATTCAGATAACTCATATTCCCGGCATCGTCCAGCAAGCGGTATCTCAGGTTGCTATCGGTCCGTTCACCACGCACACGGAAGCTGCAGCTGCCATCATCCGCGCAAGGAACTTCAACCAGAGCCGTTCCTTCGATTGCGGTACCATTCAGAACATTCTTATTGATGGCTTCAACCTGCAGGCGACGGGCTTTGACATCACCATCGTAACCCATTCCCGCCCCCGGTTTCAGAGTGACTTCAAATTCCTCGGTGCCATTGGCTTCGAGTTTGATCAGGGAAAGGTTCGGCAGCATGCTCGAGAATTTTTCGCGAATCAGTCGCGAGCGGATCACAGGACTTTCACCCCGTGCATTGAGGATCTTCATTTCAATATCGAGGTAACCCGCGTCGCTGCGGAAGATGCCCTGGATGCTGCAAAGGCCCTGGCTGTCACAGGGGACTTCCACGGCCCCTGTATCCATGA
>NZ_DASTAT010000140.1 GCF_035712445.1 Oligoflexus sp.
ATACCGAGTTTTTGTAGATATTTCAGGCTGGCTTCACCATCAGGCAGACGAAGACCGAGCCTATTGAGTTCATCCTTTTCGGCTTCCACAAAAACGATTTTGGGTGCCAGACCCTTTTTAAGAAGACGTGCGCAGTGAGGCGTGCGATCGACAACACTGCCCATAAGCATGACGATGGCGTCGGCGGACTTCACGTCCTCATCATGACGAATGATAAGGTCGGCCGGCCATTGACGGCTCGGCGGATAGGCGAGCATCAGGACGGTGAATCCAGCCAGAACGCCGAGGAGAAAGGCACAAAATTTTTCCCAGAGACGACTCATATCAGAAGAGCGATTTCTGCGAAGGGACAAGGCCTTCTGCGATCATGGCGTTCATCTTTTCCATCAGTTTTTTATGATAATTGTAGAGCTGACGCTTAAAGCTCGCCGGATCATCCGACGCCTTGGGCGGATAGATAGGCTGGCTTAAAAAGTGCTCCAGTTTCACAGGCCGGGGAATGGCTGTGGGACCGAGCCCACGGGCCAGGAAGAAGGGCAGACGAAGCTTTTTGTAAACGAGCTTGGTCAGGGAATTTTCATAGACCTTATAGATGTCATCCGCGCGAGGACAGGCTGCCAGCACGATGGGAGCGCCAGTTTCCAGGGAAAGGCGCGCAAATCCACGACGCCGATTCCAAAGGATTTGATAGCGCTCTGTGTAAGGACGCAGGGATTCCCGCATGCCGCCGGGGGCAAGATAAATGATTTCACCGTTGCCAAGGAGACTGCTGGCCGCTTCCTGGGATCCCACGATGCCACCGAGCTTTTCCATGACCTCACCGAGACCCGGGAAGACATAAAACGCCCGATCAATCAGCGAACGTGGAATACGGCCGTTGTAACAGTAAACTGCAGCCATGAGCATCAGCATATCGTAGGTGGCGAGACTGTGATTACAGGCCACAATCACCGGACCACGCTTGGGAATATTTTCCAGACCATGCACCTCGTGCCGATGGTATGTCCTGAGAGCATTGACCATCGGCAGGAGTTTGAGCGCGAATTCTTCATCCATAGATTTGCCTGTTAAATGACGAGGCGACCACGATAGACCATTTGAGCCGGACCGGCAAGCGTGACGGAATCCGCGGTATTTTCCTGTTTAATATAAAGTCGGCCACCCGGCATATCAATTCCCAGCCAGTTGCGACGATCGGTCAGGCCCGAGGCAAAAGCCGAAGCCCCAATCGCCGAAGCTCCGCTGCCGCAGGCCTGGGTTTCCCCGGCTCCGCGCTCCCAGACGAAAACTTCATAGAGTTCATCAATCGGACGGCCCAGAACCTGTGATGAGATTCTGCGGTCTTCATCCTGCACCTTTTTACTGGCGCAAAGATGAACATTGATGCCATCCCAAAGAGTCGAAACTTGCAATGCGGGACCAACTTTTCGGATCATATCACGGTTCACAGAGTCGAGGAAGAAACAGAGATGGCGATTGCTGATGGACACAAGATGCCAATCTTTTGTTAATTCAGGCATGCCGAGTTCCTGCGCTTTGCGTGTGACGAAATCCTTCACCGCAGCGTAATCGGCATTCTCCTTGTTCACCTGCGGATGGCCCATTTCCACCGCCACCAAGGGCAGCTGGCCGGTGCGACTCGCAGCCAGGCGGCCAAGAAAACGAATATCCACGGCACTGCTTTCGAGCTGCAGCGGAATGGTGTCGGGGATATCGACCTTCTGATCGGCATGGAGATGATGGGTCAAAATACTAAGGGCGGCGCAGCGAATGCCGTTGCCACAGGTTTGGGCCAGCGAGCCATCGCTATTGATGATGGAAAGTTTGTGGGGCATCAGATCGCGCGCAGTTTTTGTATGCAAAACCAAAATGCCATCAGCGCCGATTCCGCTGCCATCACGCGCGCAAAGAGCGGGCGCTTGACGACGCAAGGAATCAAAGGTGATCTGGTCATGATTGAACCAGGTGAGAATAAAATCGTTTTTATTGCCATGCCATTTCTCGAATTCGAGTTCCATCAGCCGGATACCTCTTTGATGTCAGCACAGAATTTATAACCGCGTCCCCGCACGCTCTGCAAGATCTCGGGTTGCGAAGGGTCTTTTTCAAAGTATTTGCGCAGGCGCATGATGAAGTTATCGACCGTGCGCGTTTCCACATTGCCGTGCACGCCCCAGACGCGACCGAGCAGATGCTTTCTGCTCAGGACTTCCTGCGGATGCTCCAGGAATTCCGTGAGAACCTTGGCCTCAAGAGCGGTCAGGACAAAGCTTCCCTGGGGGCCTTTGAGTTCGAAGGTCTGCGGATTCCAGGTGACTTCACGAAATTGAATCAGCGCCGTTTGCTTGCCGGTCCGCAGGGGACTGAAGAGATCGCTGCGATCGGCCATCCGTTTCACCCGCAGAAAAAGTTCCTGCAGGCTGAAGGGTTTGGTCATGTAATCATCGGCCCCGGTTTCCAGGCCCTGCAGGACATCGTTTTCAGAGGCGCGCGCGGTCAGCATCAGAATGCCGGTGATTTTATCGCGCTCACGGATATAGCTGGCCACTTCGAAACCATTCATCTCGGGCAGCATCACATCCAGGATCACGAGCGCAAAGGGGCCTTCCTTGCTGTATTTTTCAACGGCCTCACGGCCATCCTTCGCCAGCGTGATCCGATAGCCTTCGGCCTGGAGATTCAGCTCCATATTGAAAGCGAGATGCGGTTCGTCTTCGACCAGAAGGATATGTTTTTGTCCCGTCATCATGCTGCTAAAGCGTCCTTTCGACGTATTAAACCCATACCCCATGTGCGCAGGGGTCCACCTTAATCCCTGCGAATCAGGAAGCCAAGATGCATTCGCGGGAGAGCGCAAAGGTAAAGCGCGATCCTTTGCTCACTCCTTCGCTTTGGACCCAAATGCGTCCACCCATGGAATTAACGATGGATTTGACAATGTAAAGTCCAAGTCCTGTCCCCGGGACGGCGGCCTTCTGCGCCCTGGGTGAGCGGTGGAACATGCGGAATATTTTTCGCTGTTCCGAGGACGTGAGGCCGATACCAGCATCTTCGACGCTGATCCAGAGCTCGTATTCCTGAATCGTGACCTGCACCCTGATCGGGGCCCCGGCCGGCGAATATTTCACGGCATTTTCCAAAAGGTTCCCGAGCACGATGCTCAGAGCCAGACGCGACGCGCCGATAACCAGATCGGGGCTGCAATCAATTTTCAACCTTTGCAGCAGGCTGTCATCCATATGACGTTGCTGCTCTGCGACATGTTGGATCAGCTCGCGCAGAGGAATCTCATCCTGCTGATTTTTGTAATCAATAATGCCGCGATCCAGGCGACCCGCGATCAGAATCCGTTCCACAAGCTGCGAAAGACGTTCCAAATCCTTCTCGACCATCGAGAAGATCTTGTCGCGGACAGCGGCCGGGAGTTGATGCCTCTGCAGCGTTTCAAAGCTCAGCTGAAGGCTCGAAAGAGGCGAGCGTAGCTCATGAGTCACGCTGGAGACAAAGGACTTCTGCTGGGAAATCAGGCTGCTTTGGATCTGCGTGAAAACAAAGAGCACAACCGTTCCCACCAAAAAGATGCCGAGGAGCACGCAGCCGATAACCAGCGTAAAAATACCCGTAGTCGGACTGATGGTGGAGGTCGAGCCGATGATGCTGCTGAGTTTGCTCAGGGTTTCCTGCTGGCTCATAAACCAGACGACCCAGAGGATAATCATAGTCAACCAGACGATCTGCAGGGCGACAAACACGAATATGGGGTGCGTCAGCCAGCGAAGAAGCTTAACCAGAATCGTTTTCATCTGCCGGGTTTGCATGGGTAAAGTGCCTTGTTGCCTGACATCGGAAATGGGCGCGCGGAGAAAGCCCACATCCGGATTAATGGGTATTCTCCGGTCTGTCCAGATAAGTGTTTCAGTAGGGAAAGTGATGATTCCCTATTATCGACGCTTCTCACCATTCTGTGCTGCGAATTGAGCCTTCATGCGGGCGGTCTGCCGTGCAAATTGTTTACTCACAATAGCAAGGAGGAGCTGACCGATCAAATGACCCTGACTTTCGGTGACGTGCTCGAAGGAAATGGCGACCTTGTTGCCGGAGATGAAAACCCGTCGGACTTTGGCGGAGATCTTGATGAAGTCGCCATAGCTATATTGAATGTATTCGTGAATGGGGATGCTGATCTTCACCTGATCGCCAGGACGGAAGATGACGTCCTTTTCCGCTGTGACCAGAGCGCCGTGCATGCTGAGATCCACAATCCGGCCTTCGAGCATGGTGTCTTTGTTCAGATGGAAAATGGTGGCGTAAAGGTTCACGTTATAGCGCCGGCTGCGACGGTGATTCTGATTGTCGATGCCGGCCTTGATGCGCGCCATGATCTGCTGGCGAGGGTTGCCGGGATAGACGATGTACTCGTCGGATTCATGATAGAGCAGCAGCTCCTTATGATAGACGCGGACAAGGTCATCGGCGTCACGCGTAAGAAAGAGCACTGGAATGGTTTCGTTGCGGCGCTTTTCTTTCAGAGCCCGGATAAGGTTCATCACGCCGGTTTTTTCCGTGAACTCATCGTTGATCACGAGCAGGGAAATATTCCGGCCGAATTGCCTGGTCAGCTCGTCGGGCGTGCGCGGGGAAGAAATGGCGAGCTGCGGATAGTCCTTCTTCACGAAGCTTTCCATCGCGAAAATGAGATCCTTGTCGAAGCGGTCCCCCAAGGCAAAGATCACATAGTTTTTGCGCTTTTTGCGCGGACCTTGAAGATAGGCCTCGATCTTCGCCGCGGTTTTGTCTTCGATGGTATCGGACTTTTTCTTTTCTGCCGTTTCGCTCATGGTCGCCCCTTCACATGGTCTTGGCGGGTAAGGACCGGTCGGACTTCGCCTGTTCGGTCGGCTCACTCAGACCCTGCGTTTGCCGATAGAAGACTTCAGCTTTTTTCAAAAGGCCATAGTGCTTGTCAGCCGGTGTGGCGAGCGCTGTGGATTCGATATATTTTTTCCAGTGCTCATGTGCGGTTTTCAAATCCTCGCCGCGCTGGGTAAGGCCCCAGATGCGGTGCAGACTGAGCGCGCGGTAGTAGGACACGCTGTGCACGGCCTGGGTGTATTGCTCTTCGGGAATAAAACGCAGCTGACCTTCGCAAAGATCGAGCAGGGCTTTGGTTTTCTGCCAGGAGCTTATGGCGGCCGCCTGGTCGGAGTCTTTGAGTTTTTCACCGATATGATAGATGGCAATCGCTTCGTTGATCTGGGTGCCGATAAAGCGTTTGTCGACAAAGTTTGCGACCTCGGGCCGGCTTGTCACGCGATGGAAAGCGGCGGCGGCTTTGATCGGATCCTGGCTCTGATTCAGATAAATATCGCCGAGCTCATGCTGCACCAGAAGATAATCAGGATGGGTCTGCGGCAGGGCCTCCAAAAGATTGATGGCTTCATTCAATCGGCCCGCCTGAATCAAAAGTCGCGCCTCGCGCCGCAGATCACGCTCCAGACGAACCGCGCGGGGACCGCTCCAGTCGAGGCCTTCTTCATCGAAACTCACAACCTGGTTCAGATTTTTGTATTCATCATTCAGGATGATTTCAATCTGGGCCGTCGGACCGGGAAGGTCGATGCTCTGATAAATTGGGCTGCGGCCGATCAGGCGACCGTTCAGTTTCACCTGGGCATTGCTGGGATCGGTTTCAATGCGAATCGGAATGGAGGAACGCTGAAGGGCAATGGCCTTATCCTTGCCTTCGACCCACAGGAAATCATCCTGATGCAGGCGATAGCCGGTGCGCACCGCAGTAAGAACCCCGCGACGACTGGTGGCAACGCGACTCAAACGAGCGATGCCCTGGCGGTCGGTCGTGCCGATCCAGCGATCCTGAAGATAGAGGTTCACCTGAGCCAAGGGTCTTTTGTCAGCGACATCTGTGACTGTTATGTATTTGTCACCGCCTTCGGGCTGACGCTGAAGAGCCACGATATGGCCCACCTGAGCTGTCGCGCGCGGTTTCAGTTCGGTGACGCGCACGCGGCTCAGGCCTTCGCCAAGGTCTGTGATTTGCGCCGAACCGATATCGGTCCAACCGGGATTGGAACCGCTTTCCGCCTGCAGACCATGCAGACGAAGGGTTTCTCCGACTTTAAGACTATGGCCGGACTGCTGCCCAAGATTCATGCGGAAGCCTTCCTTATCGGCTTCGACAAGGCTCCCTTCAAAGGGAAGCCAGCTGCTCAGTTCGCGGCTGGCCTGCTGGAACATGGCGCGCGTCGACCTTGCGTCTGGTTTCATGGTAAGGCGCTGGAGCGAGGCTCCGATAACGCGGCCGTCGGCATTGATAAGACTCAATTCAAGAGAAGAGGCCGGTCCAAGGATCAGAGTGGGACGCAGAGCCCATTCGAACTCTGCAAGAAGGTCCGGTTGATTCCAACCCTGCCGCCCGATTTGCTGAAGGCTCAGGCCATTGCGATCCAGAATCTGCGAGACGCGTTCCCAATCGGCTTCGATGAAGGGCGGCTGGTTGATGAGGTTTTGTCTGAGGCCATCCTGAATACTGCGATCCCAGCTTGTTATCGCATTCGGATCGGGCGTTTCACTGCCGGAATTTTGGATCTTGAGCGGTAAAAGGAGAAGACGGGCCCGCGCCGGTGATTTACTGGAAAAACCCTGAACGATGGTCCAGGGGCCTCCACCGCTCAGAATGTGGGACGAACGGGCGGGAAGCTGGCCTGCGGCTTCCAAGGTGATGCTGGTGCTTTCGCCTGGTTTCTGCGGGAAATGGTAGGAGAAATAGCCGAAGCTATCGGTGCGGCCGAGTTCCTTGCTGTCGAGTTTGATGGCGACATCATGCAGACCGCGAATGGATTTATAAGTTTTTTGCAGCGCGAACACTTCAATCGACTGACCGCGGATCAAATCAATGCGCACCTTGTCGCCATGAGCCAACGAAATGATTTTCGTCTGCGGTTGATAGTTCGGAGCGCGCACCAGAATATGGACATTGTCGGTCGCGAAGCTGGCAGGCAAAGTCAGTGTGCAGCGACCCCGGGCATTGGTGGTACAGCCTTCGAGCCATTGACCCTGCTCCGGGTCTCCGTAAAGAACGTGGGCGTCGCTGACATTATCCCGACCGCTCGCAGCATAAAACGTGATGAGACGGGACGTGTTGTCGCCATTTTCCAAAAGCGTATTGGCTGCTTTCTGTGCGGAGAGCTCAGGATCGAAAGGCTCCATATCCTGAGGAGTGGACTGCCCTTCCGTATTCACGGCCTGCAGCGCTGCGATCAGGCCGGGATCGGATTCCTCCTGCTCTTTATTGTCTTCGATCGCCGTGGCTGCTGCGGGCTGAGGTGCTTCCACAGGTTTCTGTTCCGCAGGTTCGGTCGGCAGGGCCTGGTTTTCTGCGATGTTTTTGGGAACCGCATAAAGCGTGGCCTGAACATTGAAATGATTCAGGTCGCCTTTGTTGACCCGGATGGTTTCGAAGTAGGGCGCATAGAAGAGCTGCGTGCTCGGTTTATTGATTTCAATCAAAACACCTTCATCAAGTGGCAATTCCATGGTGATCCGGGCCTGGCCCTGATCATTGGTCTGCCCGACGGGCTGCTTTTGTATGGAAATCTGGGCTCCAGGGATGGGATCTCCGGAGCCATCGGTCACGCGGATTCTGAATGTGGCTTCGGCTTTGAAGAAACGGCAGCTTTGGACCGCCAGGGCGAGGATCCCAAGGCTGAATAAAAGACAAAGAGTGCGGATGAACCGACTCATGGAAACCCCCTCATCAGGAAAAAATTGCTTCTTTCATTGTAGCAGAGGGGACAGAGACCGACGAGGGGCTGACGCTCGTCGCAAGGGGGCGGGATCGGCTTCGTTACTGAGCGGTGGAATGGCTTTCGGAATCAAGCGTTTCCGAGCCGAGATGCGTCTGCTGGACTTTAGGTTCCTTGGTCAAGGGGAACGCAAATTCCTTGCTGCGACCCTGTTCGTCTTTCACAGTGATGCGAACCGCCGTGAAAAGACCTGCGCCCTTGGTCGGACTTGCGAAATGAAAGACTTTATTCTTGTAGTATCGAATGTTGAAGTGCTCATCCGAGCTGGGATCGTCCTGATCGCCGGTATCGACCGCGCTTTCCGAACCTTCCGATTGCGTGTCGAGCCAGACGCCGTCCTTGCCACTTTCAAAGAAGCGGGCCTGCGCCGTGACAGTGCCGGAAGCCTTGCTCCCTTTGTTGGTATTCTTGAGCGAGAAGCGGATGGTCAGGGTTTCATCATGAACCGCGCTTGAAAAATTCTCGATCGCGATGGTCGGTTCATTGTTCGGAAGTTGTTCAATCGCGTTCGCTATGACTTTTTCCTTGGGATCCGGAACTGCAAGGGCCTTTTCGGGCTCAGGAGCCGGAGGCAAAGCTTTGGCCGCCAGGGTGGGCGGGGCAGGACGAACCACAACCTGGGGAGGGACTGCGGGTTTTTCGTCGTCCGCATCATCAGGCTTGATTGCAGGCAGCGCGGCCAGGCGTTCCTCGACCGTGGCTCCGCCGGGAAGCAGCGGATTGCCATCATTCGGATAGGCCTTCTCATAGACCTGATCATAACGGGTCTGATAATTGAAGATGACCGAAAGCAGATTGCGACTGCGGGTCCGAAGTTCGTTATTAAGACCATTCTCCCGAATCAGCAGCAGACTGGCGATCAGCGACCAGCTGACCAAAAGGCAAAGGGTGCCGACCGTCAGGTAACCTTTTTTGATGCTGAACTTGAGCGTCCGGGTCCGCTTCGAATCAATGAAGTAGATGATATTGAGATAACGCTTCCGCTCGCTGCGCGGCCGGTTACCTGCTTTCTCTTTTACGTCCAGGCTTTTTTGAGTCACGTAAGACCCCCCAAACTGCGGACGGATTGATGTCTACCTCTGCTTCATTATACCACTTTGACTTTCTCTGACAAATGGCAGGGCTGGGAAAAATCCGCCGAGCGTTGGGAACATTTGCGGAAGTAAGCGTTTTTACATGCTGTACGCTTGATTTACGGGTTAGAATGAAAGCGCAGTATCTGGTATCTTGCCGATCCTTGGCGAACGTGCGCCTTGAAGTTGATCCAGTAAGAAGGGGATGCCGTGTTTACTCCGTCGGCCACATCGCCCGTCATGAAGCTTGCCATCTACCGCTCCACAAGTATTGGGGATGTGGTGCTTGCCACCGCGTGCGTGGATCTTTTGCGTCAGATTCCGACACCTGTTCAGATTACCTGGGTGGGCCGCAAGCCCGCCTTGCAGCTTATTGGCAGCGCTTTTCCTGAAATGAAAATCGTGGAAGTCGATCCCGATCTCACCAACTATCAGGAGAAGGTGCTTCACGAACTGAGGGATATTCACTTCCTTGTGGATCTGCAGACCAATCTGCGTTCGCAGCTGCTCTGCCGGTCCCTGAAGCGTGACTATAAGATCCCGAGTTACATTTGCCACAAAAGAACGATAGATCGCGGGACTATGACCATCAGTTCCCGTTTGCGGGGACGTCGGCGGCCCTTGCCTGAATCCTATGTGTCCACCACCCAGCATCAGTTCGATATGATGACCCAGACCCTGAAACAGGCTTTGGAAGTGCATTTGCCGGTGGAAGTGCGCGATGGCCTGGATAAGATCAACGCCCGACCCCTTCTGCCAACCGCTCATGATCCTGGGCAAAAACCCTGGCAAAAGGAGCTGAAATTCGGACACTGGCTGGCGGTGGCTCCAGGTGCCGCGCATGAAGCCAAGAAAGCGCCGCTCAACCTTCTGCGCGATACGCTCGAACTTTTGAACCGGCATCTACGTCAGGATCCGGCCATGCGGGACCAGACGATCGGACTTTGCTTTGTCGGAAACGACAAGGATCGCGACTGCGCGCTGAGTATACTCGACAGCATCGACTGGCCCGGGCCGATTTTGAATCTGGCCGGCAAGCTCAGTCTTTGGGAAACCGCGCTGGCTTTGAAGGATACCGATGGGCTTCTTTGCAATGATTCCGGCCTTCTGCATATAGCCGAAGCGGTGGGAACGCCGGTCGCGGCGCTTTTTGGTCCGACTGTGGAAGCCTTTGGCTTTCCTCCGTGGAGGCCGGAGAGCAAAGCCTTTTCCTCGCTCCTGGGCTGCCGTCCCTGCTCGAAGCATGGCGCGGCGGATTGCCGTTACGGTGACAAACTTTGTTTTGGCCTGATTCAACCGCCGCAAATCGTCGATCATTTGAAAACACTGCTGAAGCGAAATGTCGGGAATGGCCAGAACTGAGATCTTACAAAAATGCGCCCTCGGTCTATACGAGCTGCTGTGGTGGTTTCTGGGGGGCGTGCTTGCGCCTCTTTTAAAAGGAATTTCCTCCCTGCGTCCTCAGCTGGATGGACGAACTCTTACGGTCGAGCAGCTGCAAAGCATAGCCCAGGAAAGGCAGCGTTTCCCGCATTCCATGGTGTTTTTCTGTTCGTCCGCCGGAGAATATGAGCAGGCCAAGCCGCTGATGGATCGTCTTCAAAAGCAGGGCGATACCTATGTCTTTCTTATTCTGGTTTCGTATTCAGGAAAACGGTTTGCATTGGCCCAGCAGGAGACTGTTCCCTTTATCATGGCGCCCTGGGATCGACCGTCGGCCTGGGAAAAGCTTTTTCAGGTCCTGCGGCCGGATGCCTTTGTGGTTGTGCGGTATGAACTCTGGCCCGGGTTTCTTTTCAAGGCGCGGGCGCATGCTCCGGTTTATTTGATTGATGCGGTGCAATCGCCAGGACTTATGAAACCAGGATTATCCCGCAATTTGCGCGCGGGATTGGTGAAGCTCTGCCGCGAAGTTTTTGTGGTCGGAGTCGAGGACCAGGCGTTTTATGCGAGCCTTTTGCAAAGACCGGCGGCCTCGATCCCGCAGGTTGGAGATACCAAGTACGACCGTGTGCTGGAGAGGCTGGAGCAAAGAGAAGAGAAAAGACTACAGCTTCGTGAACAGCTCCATTCATTTTTGAATGAAGGACCTTTGATTATTCTCGGCAGCGCCTGGCCTGAGGATCTTGAGGCCTTGCTTGAAGTCTATCCCGCGCTTCAGGCCCATTTTCCGCACATTAAACTCATTGTGGCACCTCATGATATCAGTCCTGCCATGGTGGAGAAGATGCAGCAGCGACTGGAAGCCATGCACCTTCAGGTTTGTCGCGCCCAGGCGGCAGGCTTGGCGGCAGCAGGAGCAGGTGATAATGTTCTTCTCGTTGACATGATCGGAGTCCTTCCCGAACTATACGCACTGGCTGATATAGCCTGGGTTGGAGGTGCTCTGCATCATCGCGTCCACAATGTGTTGGAGCCAGCCTGTCAGGGACTTTTTGTCTGCTTTGGCCCGCTTTACCATACAAGTCAGGAAGCCCGTCAGCTTGTGGCGGAAGGACTTGTGACGGTCATCACATCCGGAAAGGATTTTCTGGAGTGGGTCCAGGGGCTGCGTTGGGAGGGGCATCCTCCGCATCGACGGCTTTATGAAGCCATAATCCGGCATCGGGGTGCCACGGAGCGCATTCTGAAAGCGATTCAAGCCGACGCACGGAATAGACGCCGCTAACAATTCAGGGGCCCAGGCCTCGGGAAGATACGATATATGCGCAATCAAACGCCCAAAAGGCTGATCATCAACAGCAGTGTTTCTGAAACCCGTGTCGGACTGGTCGAGGGGGATCGTCTGGCCGAACTTTATGTGGAACGAACGCATAAACGCGGCATGGTCGGCAATATCTATAAGGCCAAGGTCAGTCGGGTGCTGCCCGGCATGCAGTCGGCTTTCGTGAATATTGGCGCGGACCGCTCGGCCTTTCTTTACGGCGGTGATGTGGTTGATCCCGAATATATTGCCGCAGTGAAGAGTCAGAATCAGGGTCAGGATCCCCGCGAAAGCAACAACCGTACACCGATCGAAAAAGTTCTGCGCGAAGGTCAGGAGATCATCGTCCAGGTTGCCAAAGAGCCCCTGGGCACCAAAGGGCCGAGGGTTACGATGGTGGCGACCATTCCCGGGCGCTATCTGGTTCTGATGCCTGAATTCAATAGCCTTGGCATTTCACGACGCATAGAAGATGAAGCCGTGCGGGCGAAGCTTCTGGCGGAAGTGGAAGCCATGAGGCCACCCGAGATGGGTTTGATCATCCGCACGGCGGCTTTGGAAGCCCCGCCTGAGCATTTAAAAAAGGACCTCGATTATCTTCTGAAGGTCTGGGAGGGCGTGGGCGAGCGCCGGATGAAAAGTTCGGCGCCTGCGCTTCTCTATCAGGAACCGGATCTGGTTCTGAAAACGACCCGCGATCTTTATAGCGACGATGTTGCGGAAATCGTTGTCGATGATGTGCAGGTTTACGAGCAGCTGCGGCATTTTCTGCAGGATTCCATTCCCTCGGCGCATGACAAGCTGAAACTTTTCCAGGGCCCGGATTTGATCTTCGATCATTTCGGACTGGAGATGGAAATCGCCACGGCCCTGTCACGGAAGGTCTGGCTGCCGTCGGGTGGGTACCTCGTGATCGATCAGACGGAAGCCTTGACCTCGTTTGATGTGAATACCGGGAAATTCGTGGGTTCGCTGAACGCGCAGGATACCATCCTGAAAACCAACCTCGAGGCCATCGAGGAGGTTGTGCATCAGCTCCGCATCCGTAACCTCGGAGGTATTATCGTCATTGACTTCATTGATATGGAAAGTTACGCCGATCAGCAGAAGGTCAATGAAGCGCTGCAGGAAGCCTTGAAAGCCGATAAATCCCGCACCAACGTGCTGGCCATCAATGAGCTGGGCCTTGTGCAGATGACGCGGAAAAGAACGCGGGAATCCTTGGAGCGCGTTCTGACGGTTGACTGCGCGCACTGTGATGGCTGGGGACGCACGCAGAGCCGTGAATCTTTGGTTTATGAAATGGTGCGGGATGTCGAGCGCTTTCATATCCGCACAGGGCAAAAATCCATACGCGTGCGCGTGCGGGATGATGTTCAGGATATGCTTTTGAATGAAGAGCGGCCGCTCTTTAACGTACTGCAGGAAAAATATGATATTGAGTTGATCATGGAGCCCACCACGCTGCGCAGCTCCATGCTGAAAGAATCGCCCTATGAAGTGATCGGCTGATCAGGGCTGCACTTCAATCCGCGACAAAGCCTGAAGCAGCGGCGTGTCGGGACCTTGATAATGAATGGTCACCTGGTCGGCCTGAGCGCTGACCTTGAGCCCGGGAAACGTTTTCAGCTCCTTTTCCAGCTGCTGACGAATTTTCTCGGGACTGGGAACCCCAGGCTTTCCAGGAATTTTGAGTTTGTATTGACCCTGCCCGGCTTTTTCCACCGAACTCGCCACACCGGGTGAGACCTCGCCTTTTTCAAAGACGATCAAAGCTTTTCCCTGGGCCAAGAGGGTCTGCGAACAAAAGAGTATGAGGCACAACATGCGACGCATGATTTTCTCCCGTCAGGGCTGATCCATAAGACTTCGACATTGCATACTTCCGAGCTGCTCGGGAGTCAACTTGTTTGATCCGTCAGCAAAGCGACAGGCCAGTTGCTTCAGCCTGTATTGGGCTTCGCAGGCCGTGGCACCTTCCGCCGTCCAGGGCTTTTTGAAGGTAATGTCACCGATCGTGCTCACCTGACAGACAGTTGGCACGCCTGCGGTATCATCACAGGACGGTGCGGTCGGCGGACAGGAACCCGGCTTGGGATCCGCGATGCAGGTGATGTCACCCAAATCATTGGGATTCAAACCACGCTGACAGGCGGAGGCCAGCATCATGTCCCGCGCCTTGCATTCGTTGATGCCCCAGGCCATCGGCTGCTCGCTCCAGGGTATCTCCTGGTTTTTATAGCGTTTCGCGACGCAGCGGGAAGCGATGCCCTGGGTCGGGCAATTCTTACGAACCTGGGGACAGGCTTCTCCTGTCGAGTCGGGTCCGCAGTGCACATCTCCCAAAGCCGCCAGGTCTATCTTCCGCTCGCAGGCCTCAACCCGAAGACTGTGTCGCGCCTGGCAGAGACTCGGTCCCCAGGCGTAAACCCGCTCCTCCTGCCAAAGCAATTTTCCGGCCAGTCGATAGGCGACGCATTGATAGGGAAGTTTTCGTTCTTCGACGGGGCAATCGGCTTTTAAATTTTGACAGTCCATCAGCGGCGCTTCGGTTTGAACCGGGGCGGGCGGAGTCAGATCGGGAGCCTTCGCCGCAGCGAGGCTCGTGGGTGTGGAACTCGTACTACACGCGGGCAGAAGAGAAATCATTAGAAACAAGGAACTGATCCGAACCATATGCAGTCCGCTCCTGCCTTTCAGGGCACGGCAGCTGCGGACTCTGGCAGATCCTTGGCAGGTGCCGGCTTGGATTTGGGGGCTTTTTCTGGGGTTTCCCTATCCAGTTTAGCGGATGCGGTCCTTTGTTGGTCAATGGATTTTTTCGCAGAATCTGCTGAAGCGCCCTTGCTGGAAGCCTCATCAGACTTTCCTGGCAGCTTGAGCTTGCCCTCGGCCATCATGCGGTCCAAATCCTCGGCGGCGCTCCTGTTATTCAAGGCCTGTGCGTTTTGTGACTTGGCATTTACTTGGCCTTCAGGTTCTCCAGCGGGATTCGCGAGGCCGGACATTGCTTTCATCATGGCTGCCGGGCTGCCAGGTGCTGCAGCGGCTGGAGCCTCGGCTTCAGCAGGAGCTGGTGCGGCTGCGATCGGAGCATCAGCCATGTTCGCATCATAGCCGTTCAAGCCCACCGATTTGATCTGATCGAATTTGATTTTACCGAATTCGGAGAAGAGTCCACCGTCCTTGCTGTTGATATCAATGCCGGTGACTTTCACGCGGCTTGTCAGATTCACAGGCACAGGCTTGCCATCGAGATTCCGCGCGGTCATGTTCAGGGTATAGGTTCCATCGGGAATGGCCTTGCCGTCGGTGGTCTTGCCGTCCCACTTCAGTTGATGCGTCCCGGCATTCACGGGGCCGAGATCGATCTGATGCACGAGGATGCCCGAGCTGTTGCGAACCTCGAGCACGGACTGGGCGGCATCGTTTTCGACCTTGTATTCGGTCGGTGTGGGCTTGCCCTCGGTGATGCGCGTGCGGCCGCCATCGACGATGACGTCGCGACCGACGTAATTGACGAGCTGCAGGTTACGCGTTGTGTTCTGCTCGGCCAGCATTTTTTCGAGGGATTTATTCACGTTCAGCATCTGCTCCAGCCCGTTGAACTGGGCGAGCTTGGCCGCCATCTCGGTATCCGCTTCCGGATTCAGAGGGTTTTGGTTTTGCAGCTGCGTGACGAAAAGTTTCAAAAAATCGTCCTTGCCGAGTTCGTTTTTAGGAACGCGCTTTTCTTTGGTCTGGTCGGAGAGTTTTTCGAGGAATTCGGCATCCGTTTTTGCGGAAGAAAGATCGCCGTTTTCCTTGGCCTTGCGTTCCTTGATTACTTCGTCCATCGAGTTGGTGATCAGGGTGCGGAAGTCTGTTTTATCTTTAGGACTCTCGACAG
Source organism: Oligoflexus sp. (assembly GCF_035712445.1). Taxonomy (NCBI): domain Bacteria; kingdom Pseudomonadati; phylum Bdellovibrionota; class Oligoflexia; order Oligoflexales; family Oligoflexaceae; genus Oligoflexus; species Oligoflexus sp. The sequence continues at coordinate 15,490 of NZ_DASTAT010000140.1, forward strand.
GGGCTCTCGGGTCCTCCACCTGCGCCTGACTGAAATCCTGCATATTGTTGCGCGCGACAGGAGGGGCGATCATGTTTTGAACGGATGCGGTTGACATCGGTTAAACCCTCACTTGAATAAGACCATTGTGCAAGGGAACGCGCGTTTCCGGTGCGGAAACGAAGGACTGACGATAGCTGCGCGATGTGCTGCGAATGCCATTCGGTCCACGCGAGTTGCTCTCGCTCGAATTTTCAAAGAATTGTTCGCGGTTCTGCTGACCGTTGCCGGAGGATTGCGACCAGGCCGAACTGTAGCTCAGGCCGATCTCGACTTTTTCGAGATTCAGATTTTGGTTCTGAAGGGATTCGCGGAGTTTCGGCAGTTCCTGAACCAAAGCCTCACGGGCCTGATCCGAATGGGTCACGATGCGAATTTCGACGGTTTTGTCCTTGATATCAAGGGCGAGGTCGAGTGGACCCATTTCCTTGCTGCCCAGATCGAGTCGAATGGAGCCGCCGCCGTCCTTGATCAGCATCGAGGATTTATCGAGTATATCCTGGAGCTGCTGATGGGAAACGGGAACTGAGGGGGCCTGAGGCGCGGCTGCCGTTTCTATGCTGAAGGCTTTATTGGATGCTGCGGCCGGACTGGTGCCTGGCGTGAACATCGAATTATTATCCTGATTCAGGAAGGACTGGTTTTGATTGCGGCCGGAAAGGTCACCGCCTTTATCATCCCCGGTGGATCCCGCCTCCTGGAAGGCCAGTCCCAAGGCGCTCAAATCAAACGGACTGGCATCGGGTGCGGGAAGATTGGAGGCATCCATCCGATTGGCAAAATCGGGGGCTTGGATAAATTGAGAGTTCAGAAGATCATCGAGTGAGCGCAGCGGCTGTGCGGCTGCTGTTTTGGGATCGACGGCGATCTCTTTGGATTCGCGACTCACAAAATCTTCAGGTCGCAGGGTTTGAAGAGTCTCGGTATTCCAGCGCTGCGCCATGACCATAAAAGGATCCTGAGGTGCGGTCGGAACGCGCGGAAGGACATTCATCACCAAAGGCACTTCGTCCATGGTCGGTGCCGCTGTCAAGGTCGCATCGACCTTGGGTTCTGTCGTTGCCGCGAAAGGATCCCAGGTTTCGACTCCGGCTTCCATAGGATTGATGAAGAAAGGGGCGCTGCCGTCATCGAGAACAGTCAAAGGCATCAGCTCGGCAGTTTCCGGATCCTGAGTCCAAAGCTGAACAGGTTCCAAAGGCGAGGGGCCTTTGGGATCAAGGCGCGACAGCTGAGCCATCAACGCGGGATCCAAGGCCTGAGGAGCCGCCGGGTTGATTTGGGTTTTCTGCGGCACCGTGATTACGGTTTGGTCTGGGGAAAGCGTGGGCCATTGCACGGGAAGACCGAGCGAGGATTGCATGCGTTCCGCGCGCTGCATATAGCTTTGAAGACCATCAAGGCCCAGATTGTCTTTAAGAAGATCGCCTTCCTGCATGATGCGTCTTGTGTCAAAGCCCAGGGCCTGAAGCGTCTCGCCCAGAGTGACAAGGGGCTCCTGCGTTGGAGCTTCGATTCCTGCGAGGGAAATAGGACCGGCATTTTTTGCCTGGAGCGCTTGAGGGGCGAGGCCAAGCAGCTGCAGGTTTTGTTCAAGAGGCATGGCCACCTGCAAAACATCGGCCGTTTGCGTTTGACTCAGGATGGATTGCAGGAGTGGACTTTGCGCGACAAGGCCAGGGATTTGCGCGGGTTCCACGAATTCAAGGCGTCCCGCGAGAAGCGCGAGAGCGGGATTTTGCTGCATGAAAAGTTCAGGATTGCCTGTGGCCAGCATCTCTTGAAGACGCAGCTGCCAGTCTTCCAAAGCCTCAGGCATAGCCTCGGTCGGGACCTCGCTCACAGTATTTGTTATGATGGAAGCTGTGGCCGTCACAAGCGGTGCCGAGGCCTCGGCGGCTGGCGCACGGACAGGCGTCTGACCCATGTTGAGACTGGGTTTTGCTGCTATGGTCTCTTTAGCATTTTCCGGGCGTGGGCCGGGCGTGCGAACGGCGGCTTCCAAGGTTTTTGTCGTGTCGGGTGCGGACCGATTCCATGGAGCCTCAGTCGGTTCCGATTTTTGCATGCGACGCGGGGTTGGGGCGGGCTGTCTTGGCGTAGCCTGCTCCTGCTGGACGGGCTGAGCCTTGAGGGGAGCGGCCGGACGCGGGCTTTGCGGCCTCACGGGAGGCTGCTGGGCAGGACGCGCCACGGCGCCAGTCTTGGGCGCCTGAGCAGTGAGGTGCTCCGCGAATTGGCTTTTCTGTGAAGAGCGTCCAGGGTCCGCAGAAGGTGCGGCGCGAGGGTTCGTGGATTCATTGACTGTCAAATTGTCAGTCCAGGTATCCGATCCGCGCGAACTTTTCGTGAAACTATTGTTATTGATATTTGTCACGACTCAAGTTTCCTTCTCGCATGCCGATACACCGTTTTGGCTTTCCATGACTCATCAGCACATACCATGCCATAAATACGACTCACTTAAATTCATGGGTTAGAGCGAAGAGATTCTCCTGACTCGGCAGTTATAGCCTTTTAGACGGCGCTATTTGCCTGGTGGCGGATGCGCCGCGGGCTTCGCACATGCGGATTTCAGGTGAATTGTTATTGACAGCGAGGGGCTGATTTAAGATTATGTGACGCTCTCTAGCCTCAGTTCGCTAGGATCCCTATTCTTTGAATAGGTTTAAGCTCGATAGATAGACCTTTTCGGGTGGTTCAAACCCGGATGAATCGGAAGGAGATATTCATGTTTGCCGTTTTCCAAGCTGGCGGCCATCAGTACCGTGTTAGCCAAGGCGATCAAATTACCGTCGATTTTCTGGAAGGCAAAAAAGAAGGCGACAAAGTCAGCTTTTCTAACATTTTGCTGGTAGGTGGAGACAAGACCAAGCTTGGCGCTCCTTTCGTTAGCGGTGCGAGCATTGAAGCTGTGGTGAAAACCCAGACTTTCAATAAGAAGGTTCTGATCGGTAAATTCAAACGCCGTAAAGACTACAAGCGCACCCGCGGTCACAAGCAACCGGTTACGGTTCTTGAAATCAGCGGCATCAAATCCTAAGCGACCCTAACAAGGAGTAAACGTCATGGCTCACAAGAAAGCTGGCGGTAGTACAAAGAACGGCCGCGACTCCAATCCCCAATATCGCGGCGTAAAAGTATACGGCGGCGAAACCATCACGGCCGGTAGCATTATCGTCCGTCAGGTTGGCAGTACGTTCCACGCTGGTAACAACGTGGGAACTGGCAAGGACTACACTCTGTTTGCTCTCGTTGATGGCAAAGTTGAATTCAACACCTCTTCGAAACGCAAAAGAGTCAGCGTCGTTCCAGTCTGAGATTAAGCGAAATTCGAACGTGTTATTTCTCACCTTCTGACACGTTCGAATTTGACCTCTCTCGGCTTCAGCGGTATAAGCACGAGCCAGAGCAGGATGATTGTTGATTCTTCCCCACCTTCACGCCTGCAATTGGAATCAAGCCTGAAAAGTATCCCCCTATGCGGAGGGCCAAGTTGTGGCATTCGTTGATGAAACAGAAATAACCGTGCGTTCTGGCGATGGCGGACCGGGTATGGTCAGCTTTAAGTCGGCCAAAAATGCGCCCAAACTTGGACCCGATGGTGGTGATGGCGGCTTCGGCGGCAGCGTTTATCTCGTGGGCAAAGCTCAGCTGAACAGTCTGAGTGGACTCTACTATCGGCGGCGTTACGCAGCGGAAAATGGAGCCAAAGGCGGCACCAATAACTGCACGGGTCGTAACGGTGAGGATCTTGAGATTCCCGTTCCGGTCGGAACGCAGGCTTACAATGCCGAGACAGGCAAGCTCGTCGCAGAAGTACTCGAAGACGGACAAAGAATTTGTCTCGCACCGGGCGGCAAGCGTGGTCTTGGCAACATTCGCTTTCTTTCCGCAACGCACCAGGCTCCGCACGAAAGCACCAATGGTGGTGAAGGCGTCGAGATGGAATTGCGCCTGGAATTGAAGCTGATTGCGGATGTGGGTTTTGCCGGCTTTCCCAACGCGGGAAAATCCACGCTTCTGAGCAGCATCAGTGCGGCTCGTCCCAAGATCGCGGATTATCCCTTTACGACTTTGATTCCCCAGCTTGGTGTTGTGGCCGTTCCCGAAATGGATGAATGGGGCAACGCGAGTTTTGTGGCCGCGGATATTCCCGGTTTGATCGAAGGCGCAAGCGAAGGCAAGGGCCTGGGTCATGAATTTCTGCGGCATCTGGAGCGCACGAAGGTCGTTGTCTATGTGATCGATCCTTTCGCCCTGGATGAAATGCCTCCTCTTGATGCCTATGAAACGCTGGAAAATGAGCTGCGCTCTTTCAGTGAAAGCCTTGCCAATAAAAAGCATCTGATCGCTCTGACGAAGAGCGATATCGCGCCCGAGGACTTTGATTGGGACACGGTGGAAGCGCCTTTGAAAGAGCGCGGCCTCGAAGTTCTCCGTCTTTCCGCAGTGGCCCGCGACGGCGTCAATGATTTCAAACGCCGTGTTTGGAATCTGGTGCAGGAAGAAAGGCAGAAGGTGGAAGTCGTCGAAACACCAACAGCCCCCAAGCGCGCTGAAGATGAAGGCTATGTCTGGATGTCACGCGCAAGCGAGGATCAGGATTTTGGTATCTGAGGCCCAGGAGCGTTCCCCGCCGTCGGTGATTTTTTACGGCGGCACCTTTGATCCCCCGCATGTCGGACATCAACGGCTCGTGGGACGCACGCGCGCGCTGTTTCCAGGCAGTCAGGTTTGGATTTCCGTGGCTCCGGCTCCGGCGGGAGCGGCGAATAAGCATAAGGCGCCGGGCGCATCGTTTGCCCAGCGGCTGGAGATGTGTCAGCTGAATTTTGCGGAGGATTTGCAGAGCGGAGCGGCCGTTCTCACCGATATTGAAACACGCCTGCCCGCCCCGAATTATACCGTTCAGACTCTGCGCGCCTGTCATGAGAAATTTCCCGGGAAAACCTGGGCGCTTTTGATTGGACAGGATCAGCTGGAGCAGTTTGCGGACTGGCGGGAGCCCCAGGATATCCTAAAGCTCGCTGACCTTGTCGTGGTGAGTCGCGGCCAGGACCGTTCGTTGAAAGATGCCCTTGAAATGCTGGCGTCCCGGCTTGGTTTGCATCTGGATCCCGTGGGACCTGAGCGTCTTCGTTTCCGGGAACTGGGGACCCATATTTATCTTTTGGCTGGCAGTGTATCCGAAGCTGCCAGTCGTGATGTACGCAAAGATTCCGCTGCTTTTATGAAAAAAGACTGGTTGGTTCCCGAAGTTGCCAGTTATATACAGCGGCACGGGATTTATACAAAGTGAGAGGCCACTATGGAATCCATGGACGTCATTAAATTAATCGCAGGCGCTGCCGCCGATAAAAAAGCCACCCGCATCGCGGTGCAGAAGATCGAAGGCAAGTCGAGTCTTTGCGATTTTCAGGTGATCTGCTCGGGCAGCAATGAGCGCCAGACCCAGGCGATCGCCGGACATATCGAAGAAGTTTTGCGGACCAAAAACGCCGGAAAACCCCTGGCCATTGAAGGCAAGCAAACCGGTCACTGGATCCTGATGGATTATGGTCACACCATGGTCCACATCTTTTTGGATTCGATCCGTGATTACTATGCGCTGGAACGCCTGTGGCCCAATGCGGAAACCACCTTTTTCGATTGAAGCATCATGAAGATCCAGATCATCAAAGTGGGCAAGCCGGCTCATGCCGCCTATGAAGAGCTGGCGGAAATGTTCGCCAAACGTCTGAAGCCCATTTGGAAGATCGAGGAGCACATCGTACGCGCCGCCGGATCCGAGAGGGCCGGCAAGGAACTGCAGAGCAAGCTGGGAATGACGGAAGATCCGCACCAGGCTGTGGTGGTTCTGGATGAGCGCGGCAAGGATCTCAGCTCGCCTGAACTCGCTCAATTCATTCAAAGCAAAATGGACCTTGGCCACACGAAATCCCTGAGTTTTGTGATTGGTGGTCCTTATGGCATTTCTGACGACTTGCGCCAGCAGGCGGATTTTGTCTGGCGCCTGTCAAAAGGCGTTTTTCCCAGTGACCTGGCCTGGGTCATGGTCTGGGAACAGATTTATCGGGCGGCGAGCATTCTGCGCGGGACGCCTTATCATCACGAATAATGAGTGGGGTTGAAGTCTCAGGGCTGCTGTCTCGCACGAGATGACGCCGGCTAGGACTCCGACCTGGCGAAAGCTCATGTCCCTGGACCCACCCTTCAACTTTCCGTAAAGGAGAGGCCAGGGGGTGGGCCGTGAATTTTTGCGTTCTGTGTTTCCGCGTGTGTCGCTCGGATTTCTGTGCGGTTTGTGACGAGGCTCTGCGCGAGGCGGAGCTTGTGGGCGAGCGGCGTTTTTGTAAATTACCCTCGACGAACGGTATCGTTTTGAGTTCCTATGCTTATCGTGGCATTGGACGGGACTGCGTTTTGGCCTGCAAAAGTCAGGGTTTTCGTCGCATAGGGCCAGCGCTGGTCAGACGTAGTTTGCGCTGCCCACTGCTGCAGGAAGCCCTGGGCCGCTCCGATGTCATCATGCCGGCACCATCGAGCCTCTGGAGCCGTTGGCGCGGCAGTCTGGATCTGGCTTCCATGCTGGCGGAGGGTCTCGCCCGTCACGCCGGCCTTTTGGTTTGCCCGCCCCCTCGGGCGCTCAGCTTTCGTTGGCGGAAGCAGGCTTTGCGCACGCATTCGCAAAGACGAGGGGTATTCAGAAGCCGGCAAAAACTTTATGATGCTTCGTATTTTGAACCGTATAGACCGACTCCTTTGCGGAGCGCCAGGTTGAAAGTGCTGATCGTGGATGACGTTGTCACCACCGGGCACACCCTGAGTGAACTGGCGGCCTGCTTTCCGCAGGTTGAGGTTGAATTTTATACCCTGGCTTCGGCTTTTCGCCCTGGAAAGGACCCTGCATGCTGAATATCACCGCTGAAGAGTTGCAACAACTGACGCCGATGATGCGCCAGGTCTTTGAACTGAAGCAGAAAGCAGCGGATGCCATCCTCTTTTTCCGGATGGGTGATTTTTACGAGGTTTTTGGTGAAGATGCGGAAGAAGTCGCACCGATCCTTGACCTTGTTTTAACGAGTCGGGAGCGTGGTGATAAACAACGCATACCTTTCTGTGGGGTGCCCCATCATTCGGTAAAAGGCTACTGGCTGAAGCTTTTGAAGCTCGGCTATCGCGTGGCTATCGCCGATCAGATGGAAGATCCTGCGGAAGCCAAGGGCCTTGTACGGCGTGATATTTCCCAGGTCATGACACCCGGATCCATCGACGAACTCGAAGGTCTGGAAGCGGATCAACCCAACTACCTTGTCGCTCTTCATGAAAATCCGAGCGACAAACAGTGGGCCTTGGCCGCTCTGGATATTTCCACCGGCGAATTCCGACTGGGTGCGGTTCAGCCCGATGAATTGAGCGGCTGGCTGGATATTCTGCAGCCGAAGGAACTTGTATGCCGGCGCTTCATGCAGGATGAACTGAAGGAACGTATCCGCAATTATATGTCGCGCGGGCCCCTCAGTTTCGGTCAGCTTTCGGAAGCCTTGTTGAGAGACAAAGGCGCTCAGCTGAAACTCATTCACGATCAGTTCGCCACGAACGATCTTACGACCCTCCCGTGCGGGACCGTGCCCGGAGGCGAGGCCTTGGTTGCCTCGGTTTTGCAGTATTTACATGATCTGCATAAAAGAACGGTACAGTTTCTCGTCATTCGGCCTTTGCGCGAAGCGGATCGTATGCAGCTGGATGAAACCGTGCGGCGCGATCTGGAGCTTTTTGAAACAGCACGGCGTCGGGATACCGAGGGCAGCCTTTTCAAAGAGATCAACGCAACCCGCACGCCGATGGGTGCCCGGCTTTTGCGTCATGACCTGGCGCGACCCTTTTTGAATCCTGTCATGATTCATGAACGTCAGGAAGCAGTGCAAAGTCTTCTGCAGTCGGGCGCGGAAACCTTGGGCATCATGCAGGTGCTTTTGAAAAACTGCAGTGACCTGGACCGTCTTACAACCCGCGTGCTGTCTGGAAAAGCGCAGCCGCCTGACCTCCTTCAAATTCAAAAAAGTTTGGAGGCGAGTTTACAGCTGGCCGATCTTGCGATGAATTTGAAGGGCCTCGAATGGGGTGATATCAAGCGCAACCTCGAACTGGCTGCCACATTTACCAGAGATATGGAAGCTGCTCTGGCACCGCTCCCGGCGGCGCTTGGAAGTTTGGACGTGTTTGTGGAAGGATACGACGCTGAACTGGATAGACTGCGCGGGCTGTCCCGGCACGGGCAGGAGCAGATTGATGCCTACGAGCAGAAGCTTAGGCAGGAAACCGGTATCAGCAGTCTTAAAATTAAAGAGCACAAGTCGTATGGACTTCTGATTGAAATCACCAAGGCCAATCTAGCCAAGGTTCCTACGGGTTTTATTCGGCGCCAGACTATGGTAAACAACGAGAGATTCGTGACCCTGGAGCTGGAAGCTCTTGGTGAAACGCTGGCTGCTGCGACCGAAGAAGCTGTTCATCGCGAGCAAAAACTCTATCAGGAATTTTTGCATAAACTCGCCGGACAGCAGGAAGAGTTGCGAAGGGTCGCGGAAGGACTGGCGCGACTTGATGTCTATCAAAGCTTTGCGCGGAAGGCTCTTCAGGATAATTATGTACGCCCAAAAATGGCTAAAGATGGGTCTTTACGTTTGAAGGCCTGTCGTCATCCTGTTGTGGAGCGCTGGGTAGGAACCCAGGCTTTCATGCCGAACGATGTCCAGCTTACGAATCAGCAGAGACAGATGCTGATTACCGGCCCAAACATGGCGGGTAAATCGACTGTCATGCGGCAGACGGCATTGGCCGCGATTTTGCATCAAATCGGCAGTTTTGTACCGGCTGCCGAAGCCAGTTTACCGCTCTTTGATAGAATATTCACCCGGGTGGGTGCTGCGGATGACCTGTCGCGTGGACAATCAACCTTTATGGTTGAGATGTCGGAAGCGGCCACCATTCTGCGGCAGGCCACCGATCGTAGTCTCGTCATTTTGGATGAGGTGGGTCGTGGAACTTCGACGCAGGATGGTCTGGCCATAGCGGCCGCGATCCTGGAACACATTGCAAAGAAAGTCCACTGTTATACTCTCTTCGCAACCCACTACCATGAGCTGGTGCCGTTCTCCGCTGAATTTCCGAGCCTGAAAATCGCTCAGGTTGAGGTGCAGGAGGAGGAGGATGCGATTTGCTTCACACATCGTTTGATAGATGGTGCCAGCGGCAGTTCGTTTGGTGTGGATGTGGCAAAAATAGCCGGAATACCTGCGAGTATTATTGCACGGGCCAGGCAGCTTATGACGGAACCCGAGCTTTGGTCGGAGAAGGAAGCGCCGAAAAAGCGCCTTCCTGACACGAAAGTCCCGTCCCTGCCGCCGTTGGAGCTTGCCTTTGAGGACGTTAAGGCGCCGCCTTCTCACGCTCATGGCGTCGCTCTGCAGCGTATTCTGGAACGGCTCGAACGTACGAATATCCTTAAGACCACGCCAATCCAGGCGTTGACGATACTCGATGAATTGAAGGGTTATTTGGAACAAAAAGATCAGGGTTCGCTCTTCCCCGAAGCGCCGAACCTGTGCTAATGTCTTGAATTCCTGAATCAAAGAAATTACTATTTGTTATCTAGTTTGGGCTTCGGTAGAAGACATCGACTTTGACCGCTCAGAAAAAGGAATGATGTGAATGGCCACGCACGACCCAATAGACAATCACGAATTCCTGTCACGAGAGGAGCTCGAACGCTTCCGCGCCTTGTTGCTGGAAGAAAGAGGCAAACTCCTTGAGAAATCCGCTCAACTCGTGAAGGCTGGAAATATAGAGCTGGATAAGAATGAAATGCTGGACGAAGTGGATTTGGCTTCCGCCACCACCGAACAGAATTTGACATTCAAACTCCTTGATCGTGACCGGAAACTCCTCGGTGAAATCGATCATGCGCTGGAAAAAATCAAAACCGGCGAATATGGCTACTGCGAAGGAACGGGTGAACCCATTCCCAAGCGTCGTCTCGAAGTGCGCCCCTGGTGTCGCCACAGTGTGAAATACAAAGAGCAGCTGGAGCGAATGAAAAAGACCGGCCGTGGTGTCGGTGACGAGGACGAACTGTAGAAACGAAAAAAGCCGGGGCAACCCGGCTTTTTTGTTGGTTCTCCCGTTGTCCGCTTAGGGGGGACAGCCTGTAGGCCTTTTCGCGGGATCCGAGTTGATCGACTTATAAAGTTCGCAGGCCTGGGTTTTCTGTTCCGGAGGCAAAGCCGTGATCTTGGTATTCAGCTGATCGGCCATCTGCGTTGTCAAAGCGTTCCGCACAGCTGCATTCTGCTTCGCGGCATCCGACGTTGCACCGCTATCTGTGGACGACGATATCTTCGCGATTTTCGCTTCCAGGTTGGTGATGGATTCGTCGATGGATTTCGTCACGGAATCAGGCACGCCGCCCATCGCTGCAAATGAAAGACTGGTGACCTTCATGTCGTTGAACATGGCGTTCAGCATGGAATCGGCAGCTGCCGCATCACCCGTAGGGAAGATGGCATTGATGGCGTTCGTCAAAGCGGTAAGCTCTGTCAGGAACGTGTTCACATCACCGTTTGGATTCAGGCTCGCAGACACTCGCTGAAGATTGGCGCCCAGTGGTTTTCCGTCCGCACCAACGGTCCCGTCATCATAGAGCACAACCGAATAGAATGCGATCGCTTCACCCAGATGCGCAAGCGCCCAGGCGAAGTGCGACTGTGCGCGGCCCTGCAGTTCAAGAGGGCTGGCCTCACATTCATGCCGAGGATCCTTGGTGGAATCCTTGGGAGCGCCGGCCTGAATAATGGGGCACAGCGTATCCACCGCATTGCCAATATTTGAGATGATTTCGCTCAGGGATTCACGCGCTGCAGCCCGGGTCTTCGGATAATAAAGAGTCGTGAGCGTGCTGGTGTTTTTCGTACCCAGCTCGTCGAAATCAGCGTCGCTGAGGCCAATGACGTCTGCGAGCTGATTCAGGTTGTCTGAGGTCTTGTCACCCGTGGTGCTGCTCGTGTCTTTATTATCGGCCTGATCAATCAGGTTTTTGGAAAGGCTGAAAGCATCCAGACCCGCCTTGCTCAGGAACGCATAGGAGCGGAGGATCAGGGTTTTTTCTTCATAAGGATTCATCTTCAGGATCTGACCGGTGATTTCAAGGGCCTTGTCGTTGTTGCCTTGATCGTACTCGTATTGAGCCTCAATGCGCAGCTGGTCCTGGGCTTTCTTCTGCTCTTCCGAGGTAAAGAAAGCGTTGAAGTTTGTACCACCACAGGCTGTCAAGAGCCAGGCGGAACCCATCAAGGTCGCAATCCTTTGCATTTCCGGACCTCCGTTCAATCAGCGAAGAAGATGATCTTCTCGTTCGCGTCTGTGACATGATATTTATCGCGCAGGACCTTCCGCGCGTAAGCGGGCGAGCTTTTGATCTTCCGGATTTCTTCGCTCAAATCCAGATTGTCGGCTTTGAGCTTATCCACAGTTCCTTCCAGAACAGTCAGACTTTTTCGAAGCTTGAAGTAATCCATGATCGAGACTTCGCCGCGCAGCGTGCCGATCATGAGCACAGTCAGCGTCAGGCAAAAGACGATACGAACGCCCATGCGAACCTCGGGATGAAGAGCGATGAGCCTATTGTATCATAAAGGGGGAAAGGGGCGGTACGCCCCCTGGGATTCAGTCCTGCTCGCCCAGACTCTGCAGCTGACTGGGACGGATTTTGCGGAACCCAAACTCGCGGAAACGGACGATGGCCTTGTTCTGGCCCAGATGCTGGTCAAAGCCTTCCACCACACCATGCCCGTAGGTGGGGTGATAGACCTTGCTGCCCTTCAGAATGGGTTCGCCCGCATCCTCGTAATCGTAGGAATAGGCGCCTGCGGCTGGCTGGGGGTTGAACGCCTCCTCGGCCTTCATGGAGAACTTCACATACTCTTTTGGGATTTCCTGCAAAAAGCGTGAAGGTGGATTCATGGTTTCGGCGTTATACGTGCGCCGACGCTTGGCACAGGAGAGGGACAGTTTCACCTTGGCCCGCGTAATCCCCACATAAAGAAGGCGGCGCTCCTCTTCGACCATGGTGTGATCGTCCGCACTATTTTTGTGCGGCAGCAGCCCATCCTCAAGGCCCGCGATATAGACCCGGGGAAATTCCAGACCTTTGGCCATGTGAAGGGTCATCATGGAAACCCCGACGACGTCCTGTTCGTTGGGATCCTCGCGAACAAGGGAAATGGTCTGCATCCAGTCATCAAGCTTGGCTTCGGGGTTTTTCTTTTGAAATTCCGCAAGCGCAGCCGCCAATTCCTGAATGTTGTCGATCTTGTCGAGATACTGATCGGGGTACTTCTTTTTCAGATAGTCGGGATATTCGAGCGCTTCCAAAAGAATTTTAATCGCATCCTTCAGGGGTGCATTCAGAATATCAATGCGCAGAGCCGCGATCAGATCCACAAAGTATTTCAACTTGGGACCGACCTTGGGTGTGGTGGCCAGCATGCGTGCGGCCTGCATCAGAGTCAGGTTATTCGCGCGTGCATACTGCTCGATCTGTTCCACGGCCTTGTCACCCACGCCCCGCGTCGGGACATTGATGACGCGAAGGAAGCTCATGTTGTCACTGTCGTTCAAAAGAAGACGCAGATACGCGAGCAGATCCTTGATCTCAAGACGCTCATAGAATTCCACGGCGCCGAAGATGGTGTATGGAATCTTATGCCGCCGTAGAGCTTCTTCAAGCGAACGCGACTGACTGTTGGTGCGATAGAAGATGGCAATGTCATCGTAAGGAAACTGACGCCTTTCGCTCTGGATGCGATCGGCGATCCAATAGGCTTCCATTTCCCCATCGGCTTCCAGATGCACTTCGATCGGCTCGCCCGCTTCCGCCTCGGTGAAAAGAGTCTTGGGTGCCCGGCGTTTGTTGTTGGCCACGAGCTTGCTCGCCGCGTTTACAATGTTGCCAGTGCAGCGGTAGTTTTGCTCCAAGGCCACGCGTTTGGCTTCCGGATAGGTCTGATGAAAGTCGATGATATTCGACGGCGTCGCGCCGCGCCAGCTGTAGATGGACTGATCGTCATCACCGACAACCATGAGGTTTCGATGCTGCTCGCTCAGGATCTGGATGATTTCAAACTGTGTGCGGTTGGTATCCTGAAACTCATCGACCATGATGTAACGGTAACGCTGACTCAAAACGCCGCGCACTTTTTTGTTGGTGCGGAGAAGCAAAAGCAGGTTGAGAAGAAGATCGCCAAAGTCCATGGCGTTGCTCTGCTGCAGATACTCCTGATAGCGCCGGTAAACCTGGACGCCGCCGGTTGGAACCAGCGTCGGATTCTGAATGGCGAGCTGCTCGGCTTCGTGTGGAAAAAGACCGGCGGTCTTCGCATAGTGAATGAAGCTTTTCATTTCATTCACCAGCGTCGGCAGATCGCCCTTGGGCACCATTTCCTTCAGAATATTCTTCAGAGCCTTGCTGCTGTCGGCATCGTCGTAAATACTGAAGTTGGAATCAAAGCCCAGCTCGGGCGCGAACTCGCGAAGCCAGCGGGCACAGGCGGAGTGAAAGGTTGTGACAAGACAGCGCCGGGCTTCGGGCGTCAAAGCCTCGGCCCGGTGTTTCATCTCCTCGGCGGCCTTGTTGGTGAAGGTTACAGCCAGGATTTCCCAGGGCAGGACGCCCTGCTCGATCAGCCACGCAATCCGCGTGGTGATGATGCGGGTCTTGCCGCTGCCGGCTCCTGCGAATACAACCAAAGGCCCGTCCCGATGGAGACAGGCCGCTTTCTGCACTTGATTCAAGGACTCGAGAAGAAGACTCATTCACTCACTCAACGGTCACAGATTTGGCCAGGTTGCGTGGCTGATCCACATCAGTCCCGCGCTTGATTGCAATATAATAGGCGAGGAACTGAACGGCAACCGTTGCCAAAATAGCTTGGAAATAAGGATTCTGCATTTTCGGTGTGGGAATATACATCTGGCTCAGGGCGCGCAGACGCTGATCCTTTTCATCACCGATTCCAATCACAAGACCTTCACGCGCGCGAATCTCTTCGATGTTGCTCAGCGTTTTCTCATAATAGGAATCATGTGGAGCGATCGCGACGATCGGCATGTGCTTGTCGATCAAAGCGATCGGTCCATGCTTCAGCTCGCCAGCGGCGTAGCCTTCGGCATGAATATAGGAGATCTCTTTCAGCTTCAAAGCGCCTTCCAGGGCGATGATGGAATTAGGCCCACGACCGACGAAAAGGAAGTTTGGATATTCGTAAAGTGCGTTCGCCAACTCTGCGATATGTTCCTCGGCATTCAAAGCCTGGTCCATATAGAGGGGAAGGCTTTTGAGTTCCGCCAGCTGTTTTTCCTTCTCCTGAGCGCTCAGACGACCCAGTTTTTCCGCAGCGGCCATGCTCCAAAGATAGGCGCAAAGAACCTGCGAGGTGAAAGCCTTGGTCGAAGCCACGCCGATTTCCGGGCCGGCATGCATCAGAATGCTGCCGTGACTTTCACGTACAATCGAGGAATAGGCGACGTTACAGATGCTAAAGATCTGGCAGCCTTTTTCCTTGGCCAGTTTCAATGAAGCCAAAGTATCAGCCGTTTCACCGGACTGGGAAATCGCCATCACCAGCGTTTGGCCCTGACCCATCAGTAGGGGATCACGGTAGCGGAATTCACTCGCGAGTTCCACGTTCACAGGAATGCCGAGCGCCGGTTCCATAAAATATTTGGCCACCATACCCGCATAATACGCGGTACCGCAGGCCACGATATGAATGCTCTTCACCTTGTCCAGCTGAATACTATTCACGCCGAGGGCCTCATGATTCAAAACACCCTCGTGCGCGAAAGCCTGGGTGGTTTTGGAAATCACGCGGGGCTGCTCATGGATTTCCTTCAGCATGTAATGACGATAACCCTGCTTGTCCGCGCTGCCTGGCGACCATTGAAGGAAAGTCGTTTTCAAAGGAAGCTCCTGACCTTCGCGGTCCCAAAGCTTCACTTCATTGCGCCCCACCGAGGCGCATTCACCATCATGCAGAAACACGGCTTTTTGCGTGTAGCTGACAAAGGCGGTGATGTCGCTGCCGAAGAAATTCTCGCCCTGACCGAGGCCGATCACAAGCGGCGAACCCTGCTTTGCGAGATAAATGTGCTGATCATCCTGATCGGTGATCAAAGCCAGGGAAAAAGCGCCTTCCAGACGTTTGATCACGCGCATAAGGGCATCACGCGGATGCGTGCCGGCCTTCAGCTCCTGACCCAAAAGATGCGCGACCACTTCCGTATCGGTTTCCGAGCGGAAGATCACGCCTTTCTTCTGCAGCTCCTCTTTCAGCTCGCGGTAGTTTTCAATGATCCCGTTATGAATCAGGGCCAGACGATCGGAAAGATGCGGATGCGCGTTTTCCTTGGTCGGCGTTCCATGCGTGGCCCAACGGGTATGACCGATCCCGATCTGTGCGGCGGCCGGAAGTTGGGTCAGCACAGGTTTCAGGTTGTCGATCTTTCCTGCTTCCTTGGTGATGGAGATGTGGCTATCGTGCAACACTGCAATTCCGGCGGAATCATAACCGCGATATTCCAGGCGCTTTAGCCCATCAAAAACGATGTCCAAACAGCTCCGCGAGCCGATATAACCGATAATTCCGCACATTTTAGGAACTCCTCAAACAGGGTCAGGAAGCAGTGGTAGAGGATTGAATGGTTCCAGGGGGAACCTTCGTGCCATCTGGAATGATTACATCTTTCAAGCAGACATGGC
Organism: Oligoflexus sp.; assembly: GCF_035712445.1. Taxonomy (NCBI): domain Bacteria; kingdom Pseudomonadati; phylum Bdellovibrionota; class Oligoflexia; order Oligoflexales; family Oligoflexaceae; genus Oligoflexus; species Oligoflexus sp. The sequence goes on from NZ_DASTAT010000140.1 coordinate 31,349, forward strand.
TACCGATCTCGCACGATTTGCCGATTCGCGTGCGGCCCAAAAGGGAACAGTGCGGTCCGATCACGGAATCCTCGCCGATGAGGACAGTGTCTTCGATATACGTGCTCTCGGCCAGCTGAAAGGTGACGCCCTGCAGCATCCAGTTTTCCCGAATGCGGCGCAGAATTCTTTGTTCCAAATCAGCCAGTTGGCGGCGATCGTTGACGCCATCGAAGGCTTCGTAATGATCGGTGACCCAAACGTCCGCGCCGATGCCCTGCTTTCTGGCGAGGGCAAAGCAATCGGTCAGATAATATTCCTTCTGCGCATTGGCTGTCGTGAGACGGCCCAGCAAAGAAAAGAGGAGATCCTTTTCCGCAAAGATCACCCCCGAATTGCAGATGTCGATTTTTTTCTCGCTTGCGGTGGCATCCTTTTCCTCGACGATAGCCTGCAATTGCCCCTGATCATCGGTGAGGATGCGACCATAGCCGCGCGGCTGGGGATGGCGCATGGCAAGGACGGCGAGGCGGCTATCCCTGGAAAAGCAGGAATCCAAAAAGGAACGCAGAACCTGACCATCCAGCGCGGGCGTGTCGCCGGCGCAGATGAGCACATGTTTGCAATCCAGTTTCGTGCCGCTCCACCAGTAGCCTTTGGCGTAATTAGGAACAGGGGTGTTATTGAAACCGAAGCCCGCACAGGCGACCGCTTCTCCGGTTCCCAGGCGATCGGTTTGTACGGTCAGGGTCAAAGGCTGATAGTTTTCCAGGCAGGCACTGAGCTGCTCCAGTTCGCCGCCAATGACGGCGCAAATGTCCTGGATGCCTATGCTATTTAAGGTGGAAACCACCCGCCCCACCATAGGGACGCCAGCCAAAGGATGCAGGACCTTGGGGAGCTGACTCTTCATTCGGGTCCCTTTGCCTGCGGCCAAAACAATAGCAGCGAGTTGGCGGGATTCAGCACGCATCAGACAAACTCCTGGTCAGTGTTGAAAGCTCCTTTATATCCGAGAGCCCTGGGCTCAAAAAGTCTTTATCCTTGAGAGTCTCCTTGATCCATGCCCCATGCTGGTGTAGATAAGGTATGATAAAACGGCGGATTTGCCGCCTGAGTCGTTTCGTTCGAGGATTATGTTTCATGACCAACTCTCTTCCCGCAGTCACCGTCGATCAGGAAAGCCCAGGGCACTGGCGCGCCGTGCATGAACCATCGGGACGTATCACCGAAGGTACGAACGAGGACGAGGTCCTGGCCGCCATGAAAGAGCTTTTGGGCATGGATGCAACGGGTCGTAGCCTGGAGCCTTTCACGTCTGATCGTTTTGAAGGAATCGCCCAGGAGATTGCAATTTATCTGGAAGGTCCTGTGTCCGATATGCTGGCGCTGCATTCCGGTTATGCACGGCTCGAAGCCTATCAGGACGGCATTGCCCAGGTCAGGCTCGGTGGTGGATGTGAGGGTTGTCCCTCGTCCAGACTGACCTTGATGAACGGCGTCAAGCGCGATCTGCAAGATAAATTTGGTGAAGACGTCTTGCTGGATGTATTTCCAGTATTAGACTAGAGGCTGGTGATCCAAACGAGGGACAGGAACCATGGCACTTTTTGATGGCATCAAGGAATATTTCGCATCCCGTAAAACCAAGCGTATTGATCGCGCCGGCAAGTTGGTACGCAATGCCAAAGCCATTCGGGAAGATCGCTGGGCTGCCCTGGAATATCTGGCCAGGGAAGTGAAGGAGCCTGATCAGGCTGTTCCTCTGCTTCTGCACCGCTTTGAATACAGTCTGGAGCACGGTATCAACGATACCCGTGAGAAGGAACTGGCTCAGGAAGGCGTTGCCCGCTTCGGTGAAGCCGCTCTTCCCTTCCTGCAGGACTGGTTGAAGAAAACCACTCGGATTGCCTGGCCCATCAAATGCCTCAAAGCCCTTGGCAAAGAGTCGCTGGTTGTCGAATCCCTGAAAGCGGCCTTGGATTATAACGATGTGGCGTTTGATCAGGGAGCCGTGGATAAAAATTACGACATCCTCTGCTACCTGCGTGAATACCAGGTGCCGGATTCTGTGGATCAGATTGCTCACTTCTTGAACGATCCTGATGAGCGCGTGCGCTTCGCAGCTGCGGAATTTTTGATCGCGCAGAAAACCGACGCCATCAAACCGAAGATCACAAAATTCCTGAAAGACGATTCGTCGGAAAACCGCCGCGTCCGTCAGGCTGTCATTCAAGCCTACGTGGATCGCAACTGGACCGTGGATAATCCCCAGGAATTTGCCGACGGTTATGTTGCCGATGGCGTTCGCGTGAACTCCCGCGGCATGCTCGAAATTCGCGCCTAATCAGGGGGCGCGGCCTTGTCCTCGCGCGCATAGATTCCAATGCGAATCCCGCCCGGATCCTCCACGCAGTAGAGCTGACCGTAACCCGGCATGGGGCGTGGGCCCCAGACCTGCTTGCCGCCCAACTGCTCGACCTTTTCCAAAATTCCGGGCAGATCACCATCCACTTCAAAATAAGGCACCACGCCCGAACTATAAGGGTGATGTTCCTGCGGCAGATGACCGACGATGCTGATGCCGAAGCGGCAATCGTCCGGCACGGCCAGCACGGTGTATTCATGAATCGCGATCGGAACCGCAGGCCAGCCGAAGATTTCAGCAAAGAAGTCGATCGAGGCCCGAATATTTTCCGAATGCAGCTCCAGCTGGCAAAGACGGTGCGGATGGATCATGATGAACTCACAACACGACGTGGAATGGCTGGATTCAATTGCGTGACGATTTCATAATGAATGGTGTCGGCCCACTCCCCGATGTGCGCGGCTTCGATATGCTCAGGGCCATCGCTGCCGATCAGCGTCACAGGCTCGCCGGTCTTCACATGCGAGACATGGGAGATGTCGACCATCATCATATTCATACAGATGCGGCCCACGATCGGGCAGCGCTGACCGTGAATCAGCACATGACCGCGATTGCTGGCGAGCCGCGGATAGCCTTCATAGTAACCCACGGGCAGGACGGCAATGGTCATGTCGCGCAGAGCTTTATAGGTACAGCCGTAGCCAATGAACTGGCCGGCGTGCACGCCTTTGACGATGGCCACTTCCGTTTTCCAACTCAAAACCGGCTCCAGATCGACGAGCTTGCCGAAGCTTTGCAGAAAGGACAGCTGCGTCGCGCGACTGGGCCAAAGGCCGTAAATTGAAATACCGACCCGCACAAGATCGAAGCGGCTGGCCTGCATGATCAGAGCCGAGGAACTCGCGGCTATGTGGGAAAGCAGCTGAAAGCCGGCCGCGCGGAACTGATGCACGACGCTGGTGAAGGCATCCATCTGTTGATTGGCATAGGTCTGTTCCAAAACGTCCTCGACGTTCGAGAAGTGACTGCAGATGCCCACGAGTTTTTCCTTGTGAGGTGAAAGACGTGCGATCAAGGACGTAGCCTGATCCGGAAGAAAACCCTGGCGGGACATGCCGGTATCAATCTTAAGGTGGCCGCGGGGTTTTTGGGCGGCGGGAGTTTGAATCCACTCCTGGAGTGTGCTTTCCTCGCCCAGGAAAATATCAGCGTCCAGCTCAAAGGCTTCCGCGCAGGCTTTGGGATGAATGGGTCCCACGACGAGGATGCGATTTTTATAGCCGAGCTGCCTCAGCGTGGCCGCTTCGCTTAAGTAATTCACGCCGAACCATTCGGGCTGCGTGCTCGCGAGTATATCGTAAGTTTCCTTGAGGCCATGGCCGTAAGCGTTGGACTTGACCACCGGCACCATGATGGCTGTGCCGGCGAGTTTGTGGAAGACTGCGATGTTACGTTTCAGAGCGGCGGCATTGAGTTCGATCCAGCAGCGCACAGACTTTCCTTTGCATCAGGTCCCAAGCAGCTGCAAAGGTTTCACATCGCGACTGGCCTCAGGACGAAGTTCCAGGTCATACGCGTAGCTTACCTTTTTCAGCGGTGAATTGCACGGTTCGGCACTCTGCAGCTGGAGGATGCCAACGGCCAATCCGGCCTCATTGGGACGGCTGACCAAACCCAGATCGCGATTGCAGGTGCTCAGTGTGAAAATTTCCAAATTCGCGCGACCGCTGACAGTTTTCGTTTCATTCCAGCGAAAGCTTGTGGGGCGCACCAGAGTAAGGTCCTCCTGGGGACTCTGTCTCAGGCCCTGGGCCACCTTGGGGCTTGGCACCGTGAGGCCGGGCTCAAAGGCCGTCCAGATTTTTTTCGGAACATCATCGGAGCAGCTCATGTCAGGGTAATGAGCGACCAGCATGGAAACCTGAAGTTTATTCTTGTCGTTCTGCTGGACGAGTCCGATGGGAGCCTCGTTACAGCGGCGCAGATAGTAAACTTCGTAGCGTTTGGTCAGGGGTTCGACGGCATTGGTGCTCAGGAGCTGAACAGGAACGCGGCGCAGCGTATAGTCGGGGCTTTTTTCAGCCGTGGGCGTCTGCATCAGCTGGAAGCTGCCGAGCTGGGCTGTATCAAGGCCAGCCAGGGAATAAACCTGGGTGGTGCGGTTACAGGCTGAGGGGCGCGTCGTGCTGCTTTCCAGGATCCCAAAGCGCATTCCGGTGGCTTCCGGCATGACGAAGAGGGCGCGAGCCTCGCCGCACTGCGAGGTATAGACGGCATGACCCGTGGCCATGAGATCTTGTTTGGAATTGCGCGTGAAATGCAGATTTTGAATCGGAGCCGCAGCGAGGATCAAAGGCTCCTGACTAGGATTCATGGGCGTGATGCCGGCATAGTTGGCTGCGTTAATCAGCGGGAGCGTGGTCTCCTGCATTCCGAGCAATCCCATGCATCGTGCGTGATAGCGACGCAGCACAATGGCCACCTTGAGCTCATTGCCTGACTCGACCCGATAAGCAAAGCCGGCGAACTCGGCACCGCAGGGCTCAAGGTAAGCAACTTTAACGGTTCCATCGAGATCCGCTTGAATGCGAACAGGTTCCAGTTCCAGGGCATAGGGAGCAGCATCCAACGATGCGAAGCGCGTTTGTAACATGCTGAAAAATATCACAAAATACGCCAGTGCTCTTACCATGGTGGCACACTCCAATGTCGTTTTGGCTATGTTTAGTAGCTTTTTTGACTTATTTCAAGTGGAAAATGATGGGCCTCAGGGTTTTCAGAGAACTTGCCATGCCTTAGGGGTTCTGATACAGTCTCGCGGCTGTCTCAACGTAAAGCGCCTCTTCCAGGGCGCATTATTCAAAATGTGTGAGTCGTGGGGCAGTTGCTATTAAGGAGTAAATAATGAAACGCACTTTTCAACCGAGCAATCTGAAACGTAAACGTACTCACGGTTTCCGTGCCCGTATGGAATCCCCTGGTGGACGTGAAGTTCTGCGTCGTCGCCGCGCCAAAGGCCGCAAACGCCTCGTTCCAACGATCTATCAAAAGTAACCTGACGCTCCAGAGAAATTCATGCTGGAGTTTTCAAAACAGCAAAGACTGCTGCGCCGAGCCGAGTTTACCAGGACGATGGATGCTGGCACCAAAGTGGTGACCCCGCATCTGGTCTTGATCGGTCGACGCAATGATGAGACTTTGTCGAAAATCGGCTTTATCGTGTCGAAGAAAGTCGGGAGTGCTGTCATCAGAAACCTGGTGAAGCGGCGCCTCCGCGAAATCTATCGGACACGGCTGCACAAACCTGAGGGTCTCGACCTTGTCGTGATCGCACGTGGTTTGGCGGCGGAAGCTGACTTTGACGAGGTCGCGCGTTCTTTTCATTCGGCACTGGACCGTTTGCAGAATCGACTGCAGCGTCCGGCGGGTGGAAAGATGCTGAGTCCCGTTCAGCCGCTGTCTTGATTGATGCCAGCCCCCTGCTTTTATCTTTTCACGCCACATCGGGGAGCGTTGTGCATGATTGGGCGTATCTTCATCGTGCCCATCAGAATCTACCAGATTTGCCTGGCGCCGCTCCTGGGACCACGCTGCCGGTTTTATCCGAGCTGCTCCCGCTACGCCGTTGCTTGTCTGGAAAAGGACCCCTTTTCCGTAGCCATCAAGAAAATCTGTTGTCGCATACTTAAGTGTCATCCGTGGCACCCAGGAGGAGTGGACCTTCCATGAATTGGGATAAGAAGTCTATTGTCGCTGTGTTTATCTGTACGCTTCTGTTTATGGGTTACATGACCTATCTGCAGAGCAAGTATCCCGACTTTTACGCGGGCAATCGCGGTGAGGTAGTCGAAGAACCTGTGCCGGCTCCAACGCCGACGACACCTGCACCGAACGCAGCGGCGCCTGCGACTCCGGCAGCATCGACTCCGGAAGCGGCTGCTGCACTGGCTCCGGCTCAAGTTGCGGCGCTGACTCCCCAGGAGCTGACCTTCGACACCAAGACCCGGGTGATTCGTTTCGATCAGAACCTTGGCGCTGTCAGCAGCATTCAGTTGAAGGATTACGCTCAGGATCAAAAATCCGGCTACCAGGTGGAAATGCTCGACAGTCCGCTGGTGGTGCAGGGCACGACCAACATTCAGGATAAACTCGGAAACAAAGGTTTCGCCGCGAAACGTGAAGGCAATACCATCACCTTCAGTCGCGCGGAAAATAACTGGGCCATCGAGCAGATCTTCACCATTCCCGATGATGGCTATGGTATGCAGGTGAAGGTGAATTTCAAGAACACGGCCGCGGTTCCCCAGGAACTTTCCGGTGGCGCTCTGATCCAGGAAAACGTGGCTCAGCCTCCCAAGGCCGGCGGTTTTTTTGGTGGACTTTTCGGAGGCAATCCCGCCAGCGCCACGAGTTATGTGTACAGCCTGAACGGCAAGACGCATGACATGCTGGTTCATGACCTTTGCAAGGAAGATGCGGATCCCACGGCTTTCAACCTGAGCGGCGAGAAGCTTGATTACATCGGAATCGATCGTCACTACTTCCTTTCGTTCTTGTGGGCGAAAGGTCAGCCGATGAATTATCTCTTGCAGCGCTCAGCGGAAGCCAATGCCCTTTTCTGCCCGACCACGATCCTGGCCTGGCAGAAATTCGGTCTGGTCGATGCAGGATCCACGGTTTCCGTCGACCTCACGGGATATTTCGGACCAAAGCAAAGGGACATTCTCGCGGCGCACGATCCTGCGCTCACACACAGCATCAAACTCGGCTGGTTTTCGTTTTTTGCGCATCCGCTTATGGCCGTTCTGAAGGAATTGCATAAACTTCTTCACAACTGGGGCCTTGCGATTATTGTCATCACCATTCTGCTCAAGATTTTGTTTTATCCATTGACAAAGTCGGCCGCCGTATCGATGAAAAAAATGCAGAAGCTGCAGCCGCAGATGACGGCTATCCGTGAAAAGTTCAAGGATGACCCGCAACGTCAGCAACGGGAACTGATGGCATTCATGTCACAGAATAAGGTGAACCCATTTAAAGGTTGTTTGCCGATCCTGCCTCAGATTCCGGTCTTCATTGCCTTCTATAACCTGCTGTCACAGACTATCGAGCTGCGGCACGCGCCTTTCTTCGGCTGGATAACGGATCTGGCGTCTCGCGATCCTTATTACATCACCCCCATCCTGCTGGCCGTGGGTATGTTTTTGCAACAAAAATTGACTCCCAACCCCGGTATGGATAAGAATCAAGAAAAGATCATGTTAATGATGCCAGTAATTTTCGGCGTGATGATGCTGTCGCTGCCAGCGGGTATGGTACTGTATATGATCACCAATACAATGGTATCGATCATTCAGCAGCAGTGGCTCAATAGGAAGTTGGCCAAGCAGTTTAGTTGAGCCGAGAGGGGCGGATGCGGCCCGGAGCAGCGTACCACCGCTGTCCGGGGCCCAACACAGAGGAGTACTCGATGCAGAATAAGGGCAATGAAGTTCGCGTGACTGCAAAAACCTTGGATCAAGCTCTTTCCGAGGCCGCGACTCGTTTGCAAGTGGACCAGAATCAACTCGATTACAGAGTGGTATCGCAGGGAAGCGGGGGCCTTTTCTCCTTTCTTGCCAAAAAAATAGAGATCGCCGCCTGGAAGAAGGATCTCGACATCGACGAGCTGATGACCGACGACGGTCAGGAAAGCGAAGGCGAAGTGGAAGCCTTGAGCCCGGAGGAAGTCGATGCTCTGAAGCGCGATCTGCAAAAATTCTGTCAGGATATTTGCAGCGCCATCAGCAATAAGCCCGTGACGGTGAAAGCGGAACTCGATGGCAACCGCCTGATCCTTGATTGTGATGATGAATACCTTGCTGGTCAGATGATGAAGAACAGCAAGCTGGCCGAAGCCCTGGAACATATCCTGCGCAAAAAACCCCGGCATATCAAACGCGAACTGCCTTTCCGCATTTTCGTGGACGTGCAGGGCGTGCGCCGCAAGCGTGAGACTGATCTGGTGGAGCTGGCTCGTGATCTTTCCGAGAAAGTGCACGAAAACAAGCGCCCTATCGTTTTGAATTACAAAAGCTCGTATGATCGCAAGATCATTCATATGGCTCTGGATAAAGACGATCGCGTCTATACGAAATCCATCGGTACGGGTCCCAACCGCAAGTTGATGATCCTGCCGATTCGCAAAAAAGATGAACCCGAGTATGGTGATGAACGCTAACGATCCGAAAAGGTCAGAAACATCGTCGCCAACTGCAAGCCCGGCATCTGCCGGGCTTCGCTTTGTGGGCGAACCGATCGCTGCACTGGCCACCACCCCTGGTGCTTCAGCCGTTGCCTTGATCCGCATGAGCGGTGAGGGCTGTCTTCCCCTTCTGGAAAAACTTCTGCGCCGTCGTGCGAAAGCCGCCCCTGCGCCTCGTATGATGATGATGGCTCACTTCATGGATCCTGAGCAGCAAACCGTGGTGGATGAGCTGATGACCGCGGTCTTTCATGGTCCGGCATCGTTTACCGGCGAGGACTCGGCGGAGCTTTACTGTCACGGCGGGCCTTACATTGTGGGCCGCATTCTCAAGATCCTCTATAGCCATGGTTTCCGTCCGGCGGAACCTGGGGAATTCACGCGCCGCGCCTTCCTTCACGGAAAAATGGACCTGAGTTCGGCGGAAGGCATCAAGCAGCTGGTCGAAGCCCAGACGGAGCAGCAGTGGCTCGCGGCGCGGCAGCTGGCGACCGGACGTTTCGCGCGCACGATTGAAGACCTGAGGGCGAGCCTTGTGGAATCCATGGCCTATCTCGCAGCGCGCATTGATTTTCCGGATGAGGGCGATACGCAGGACGTGGACCTTTCCATGGTGCATGAACGCGTGGAAAAAGTCATGAAGCGCATTCAAAAGCTCGAAGAGAGTTACGGCAGTGGGCGCGTGGCCGCGCAGGGCCTGATGGTGACCATTTTGGGCCGACCGAATATGGGCAAATCCACGCTGATGAATACGCTGCTGGGAAAAGAGCGGGCGATCGTTACGGAACATGCCGGCACCACCCGCGATTACCTGGAAGAGCCTTGTCGTATCAAAGGCCGCTTGATTCGTTTGGTGGATACCGCTGGTGTGCGTGATGCCAAGGATGCGGTCGAGAAGGTGGGTATCGCCCGCGGACTTGAGCTGGCCCAGGAGTCGGATCTTATTCTTCTTTTGAATGCAGCCGATGCCGGGCCCGAAGATCGTGCGGAAACCGACCGTTTGGAGTCAGAGCTGGGCCAGGAGCGCTGTGTGCGCGTTCTCACGAAATCCGACCTTGGCGTTCCCGCGTGGGCCAACAATTATGTGACCATTTCCTGCAAGGCCGAACGGGGACTTGAACAACTGGAACAAGAGATTGTAAAAAGAGTTGACGGTTTTGTGGGAAAACTCAGCGAAGAACCCTTCGTGAGTTCCGCTCGTCATCTTGCTGCATTGCAAACCGCCAAGGCGGATCTTATCGCGTATTTTACTGCCGAGGAGGCGGGCCATTACGATGAGCTTTTGGCCTTTGAGCTGCAAAATGCGGCCCGGGCCTTGAGCAGTATCCTTGGCACCATTGATGTCGAGGACGTATTGGATAAAATCTTTCGAGATTTTTGCGTCGGGAAATAAAACGACCTTATGCTTTCCGGCCAAAAATAGCTTAGACTTCAATGGGCTCTCCCCATACAATTGAGGAGAGTCGAGATTTTCCGCAAAAAAGTCGAAAACGTAAAAGGCGTCGGGCACGCGTGCAGTCGACCTTTCTCGAAACGCGGGGCCCAGAATCGCCAATCATAAGGGGGAGACCATGGGCTTTGAAGCTTTCTTTCAGGCGCTCCAGGAACGGCGATTTCCCCTGGATTTTCCGGGGCATTTTATCGGTGGCGAATGGAGCCTCGACTCCAAGTCTGAGGTATTACAGGGATCTTTCAATCCCTCCCGCGGTGACGCCATCGTCAAAGTCTTAGTCAGCAAGAAAATTGTGGAATCCGCTATAGACGCGGCAGATTTAGCTCAGAAGGAGCTGTCCGCCCTGCCTATGGAAAAGCGCGTCGAGTATCTGAAACGCCTCAGGCAGGTGATTACGGACTACCAGAGCCTGATCGTGGATGCTCTTTGCATTGAGGCCGGGAAACCGCGCTGGGAGGCCCAGGCCGACTTTCATAGTGCCTGCCAGCAGCTGGATGCGGTTTTGGCGGAAAGCGGCCGGATTCGCGAATCGCTGCTCGGCCCTGTGCAGCTGGCCTGGCCGGATACCGAGTTCAACCTGCAGTCCAACGGCATAACCGTTGCGTTCCTGCCCTTCTCCACACCCCTTGCCACCTTTGTGCAGAGCTTTGCCGGAGCCATGATCGCAGGTTCACCCCTGCTCGCCATGCCTTCATCCCATGCTGTGCTGTCGGGCGTGCTCTTTGGTTGTGTGGTGAATCAGCTGGAACTGCCCAGGGGTGCGGTGAACCTTGTCTTCGGTAACTACCAGACCTTTGTGAAGACCTTGCAGGATAAGAGAATCCAGGCAGTGATCTATTCGGGATCACGGGAACATTGTGATACGATTCGTCGTGATTACATGGGACAGATTACGCGGGCACTGCTGCTGCAGTCAGGTGGCAAGAACGCGGTGATTATCGACAGCGAAGCGGACATCAAAGAATCCGTGCGCTGCGTGATGTATGGCGTGATCAAGAACGCTGGTCAGCTGAATACCTCGACCAGTCGGGTTTATATTCATGAATCCCAGATCGAGGAATTCAAAAAGGAAATGGTTCGTGCGGTGCGGGCGCTCAAGATCGGTCCAACCGATGGGACGGACAATCCCCACCTCGGTCCTCTTTATGCACAGAAGGCCGTGGATAAGTTCCTTCGCTATCAGACCATGGCAAAGCGCGAAGCTTCCGATACCTGGGTCTGGGGCAAGGTCTACAATGCGGGCACTGCGGGCTATTTTGTAACGCCGGGCGTGCATTTCTTTGCTGATATGGATTCGAGCAGTTCCTATCAAAGCAATGTGCTGATGTGCCCGGACGTGGCGATCTATGCCTATCGTGACGTCGATCAGGCCATTCAGGCTGCCAATAATACAGATGCATCGCTTGTCACTTCGCTGATCGGTCCGGTTGATCGCACCAAGCCCTGGGTCAGTCAGCTTCGGGCGCCGAATGTGCTTCTGAATCTGCCGACTGTCGGGATGGATGTGAACCTGCCGGTCGCGGGCCGCAAGCTTTGTGGTGATTACCGCCTCAATGGCTTAGGTATTGCTTACCTGCTCGCCTATCCACAAGCGTGTCAGTCCAGTGCGCGTGAGTTGTCAGAATTTGCCGCCTGGCCGCAATTAGACTGATTGAGCCGGGCATCCTTTTGTGCTTCTATGGCTTTGTGTGCGTTGAGCACCGATCCAACGAAGCGCAAAAGAGGTGCCCCCTTGCAAGACAATATTCAGAGACTCGCTCAATATTGGTCCACTTCCCAGGTTTTCGACGAAAAGACCCGCACGGAAATCGCCGGGCTACTCCAAAGCAACAATGAAAAAGAACTTACCGAACGGTTCTACCGGGATCTGGAGTTTGGTACAGGCGGGATGCGTGGCATCCTCGGTGCCGGCACGGCTCGGATGAACATTTATAACGTCCGCAAGGCGACTCAGGCTTTTGCGGATGAGCTGAATGCCTTTTTCAAGGGGCCCGAGCAGAAGGCGATTGCGATTTCCTATGACTCGCGGCATTTCTCGCGCGAGTTTGCGGAAGCCACGGCCGGTGTAATGGCGGCCAATGGCATTCATGCTTATATCACAAAGGAACTGCGGCCGACGCCGATGCTTTCCTTTATGGTTCGCCATTATAAATGCAAGGGTGGCGTTTGCGTGACGGCCAGCCACAACCCGCCTGAATACAATGGTTACAAAGTTTACTGGGAAACTGGCGGGCAGATCGTGCCACCGCATGATGAAGCGGTGATTCGGCGCTATTCGGCCCTTACGAATTATGAATCCATTCGCTTCATGCCCTTTGCGGAAGGTGTGAAAAAGGGTTTGATTCATGAGGTCGGCGCGGAATTCGATGAAATTTACTTCAAGGAAGTCGATAAGCTTTCCGTTCGCAAAGAGGGACGGGAAGGCTTCAAGATCGTTTATTCGCCTTTGCATGGAACAGGCGCGTATCCCGTGACCGAAGCTTTGAAACGTTGGGGCTTCAAGGATGTGACCGTGGTGCCCGAGCAAGCGAAACCGGATGGCAACTTTCCCACCGTGAAGTATCCGAATCCGGAAGAGCCTGAAGCGATGCATATGGCCATTGAACTTGGCAAGAAGCTGAAGGCCGATCTTGTTTTGGGGACGGACCCGGATACGGACCGTATCGGTATCGTCGTGCGGGAAGGCGATGATTATCGGGTGTTCAACGGCAATCAGATCGGTTCGCTCCTGGTTGATTTTTATCTGTCCGGTATGAAGGATTCCGGTCGTATGCCGGCCAATCCTTTGGTGATCAAAACGATCGTGACCACCGATCAGCAGGCGGATATCGCGCATTATTATGGTGCGACCTGTGAAGAGACCCTGACGGGATTCAAATGGATTTGCCAGCTGGTGGATGATATCGAAAAGGGCCGCAGCAAGCCCTATCGCCAGTATGTGTGCGGCGGCGAAGAGAGCTACGGGTTCCTTGCCGGAACTTTCGTGCGGGATAAGGATGCCGTGAGCGCGTGCTGTATCGCGGCCGAGATGGTGTCCTATTATAAATCCAAGGGTAAAACCCTGAGCATGGTGCTCGATGAACTCTATCTGCGCCATGGTGTTTATCTGGAGTCGCTCGCGACTCTGACCCTGCCTGGAAAAGAGGGTGCCGATCGCATTCGGCAGATGATGGAACGGCTGCGTTCGGATCCGCCGCGTGAGATCGCGGGTTCGGAAGTTCGCATCCTTCGTGATGTGGACGCGCAAAAGGAGATCAGCTTTGAGAAGGGCAAGGCCACGACCAAGGTTTACGATCAGCCGCGTTCCAACGTTCTGCAGTTTGTGCTGGCGGATGGCTCCAAAGTCAGCGCCCGACCTTCGGGTACCGAGCCCAAGATCAAATTTTATTTCTCGGTTCATGAAAATCTGAGCAAGACCGCATCGCCGGCTGAGCTATCATCAGCCAAGGCCGGTTGTGCCAAACGTTTGACGGAGCTTGAAGCTGCGTTCAACGCGATGGCCCGGTCCTGAGGCGGCGGACTCTTACGGCAAGGCTCAAGTTTTTTCGTTTTTTTCCGATAGGCCCCAAATCGAAAGCCGGGACCCCGCCTCGGGTTCCTGGCGAGCCCTATCCCTCGTCCGCGTTAGCCATGGTACAATAAGCAGGTGACACGCGTTTGGTCGCGCCCTGCTTCAGCAGGCATCAGGCGTCTGATCGCGCCCCGCCTGTGTGGTTTTGCGTCGCGGATAAGAAATAGTGCCCAGCCCTCGCGGCTTTGCGTCCCTGACAAGGAAGGCCTTCATGAAAAAACTTTTGCTTGGAATCGGTTTACTCTGTGCGGCAACCCACGCATCGGCCGATTATAGAAAAGCCACCGAAGGCCGCGATGTGGTGATGAACAAGCTCTACCCGAAGTCCGAACGCTTTGAGCTCGGGCTCCCCGCGGTTGGTTTTGTGATGAACCAGTCCTATGTGAATACCTTCCTCCTTGGGGCGGACGCCTCGTATTTTTTGAATGAAACCCTTGGTTTTTCCTTTGTCGTGAATACTGGCGTGAATCAGGACAAGGCCGAGCGGACCTGTATCGAGAACTTCTATTACGACCCCAGCAATGAAGTGGGCGTGGCCTGCGGGAATGATAACCTGAAGGCGGCGGATAAGAATAACGACCAGTTTCCGCGCTTTGGACCCGCTTATGTGCCCATTCGCGAGATCCAGCAGATCCTGATGGCGAATGCGATCTGGACGCCGGTTTATGGCAAGCAGCTTTTCAGTTTGGGCGGGACGACGAGTTATTTCGATCTATTCCTGGAGCTGGGCGTGGGGTTGGCCCAGTCGAAGTTTTATAAAAAGCAGGAGGTTCTCAAGAACGGGAAACGGCCGCGTGGAGTTTATATCGATCCGACGGATCCGGCTAACGATCCGGTGAAAGCGGCTGAGAATAATAATCAGATCGGGGCGCTGCCGGATACTCCGCAATTTTACGGGAAGGCTGGTCGGCCTACGGCTCGGGATGACAGCAACCCGCTTTTGAATTTAGGTTTGGGTCAGAAGTTTCACTTTGGTCGGATGTTTCATGTGAAGATCTATGTGCGGAACATGACTTTGCTGGCGACTGACCAGGGTTTTGAAAACCTGTTTGCGCTTTACGGTGGGATTGGGTTTCGCTTCTGATGTTTCGTGATTCGAAAATTTATGCGCACAATTTTTGAATGATGGATGCCCTGGCAATCTTAAATTGCTGGGGCAAGTTATGAGAGTGATGGTCTTCCTTTGCCCGCCTTTATCTCCCGGTGACCTGAACCCGATAAAACATTTATCTTCTTAAAAATCTGCAACAAATAGAGAGAACACTGATGAAAAGACTCCTATCAGGTGTGCTGGGCATTTTTTTGTCAACTCAGGGTTATGCAGGTGATTTCAGCCGCCTCTATGTTTTTGGGGACAGTCTGTCCGATGCTGGTAACCTGCATATTGCACTTTTGCAGCAGGGAATCGGCGGCCTGCCGGGAGAATATTCCAAGAGCTTTTATCCCATTCCCCTCGGACGGGCGAGCAATGGTCCCGTCGCGATGGAGTATGTGGCGAATCAGCTGGGATTGCAGGCGCTGCCTTCTTTTTTAGGGGGAACGAATTATGCGTTTATCGGAGCCAAGGCTCAGATGGATCATGATGCCTTTCCTTTTGATTTCCCGGCTCAGGTTTATGCTTTAGCTGGGAAGCTGCAGGCGAGTGGAGCGGGGCTGCAGGAAAGTGATCTGGTAACGGTGATGATCGGGGCGAATGATATTCGTTCGGCGATTGAGACTGTTGCGGTTACTCAGAATATGGCAGATGCCGAACAGCAGATTGATCAGGCGATTGCCTCGGTGCGGCAGCAGCTGGGTTTCCTGCGGAGTCTGGGAGCCAGGAATTGGCTGCTGGTGAATGCACCGGAGCTGGAGGCTTCACCTTATATTCAGGAACTCATGGCTCAGATCCATCCTTCAGCGAAAAAGCAGGTCAAGGAGCTGACGAAACGTTTTAATACTCAGTTTGAAAAACTTGTGCGTGAACTCGAACTGCAGGGTTCCGGTCAGGTGAGATTCTTCGATATCTATCACGAGGCGCATGTGATCCAGGCCACGTCCTTTGCTGCAGGTTTTACCAATCGGACGGATACCTGCTGGTCCCAGGCTGATGGTTATGTCAACGGATGTTCAGTCGCTGCTTCGTTTGATTACTTCTATTTCGACAACTTTCATCCCAGCACGCGCATCCATAAGCAGGTTGCTGATCGTATTCTGGAAGCACTACAGTAAAGTATGAGGTTCAGGATTCCCGCTTCAGTCTTTCATTAGGCTTGAGTCGGGGATCCTTTCGTCCTTTCACGTGTAGGTGCAGACCTTCATCGTCAATAAATCCTTATTTTCCCGGCAAAGAATGCTTTTCACCTGGACGCGCAAAGTCGGCTCCGCGAAAATTCGCGAACGATTTTGCCAACGGCATATGTTCAGGGAGCAAAAGAAAAATGTCGATTTTATACATAGGCGATCGAATTCCGAATGTGCTGATCGAGTATGATGGAGAGCGGCGACCTTTGCATGATTTGCTGGGACAGCCTCTTCTTCTGGTCTTTCCATCGTCGGGCTGGGATCCTTTTCGCAGGGAAGCGCTGGAGTCTTATCAGGATATCCTTGTGGAGATTTTTGGACCCGATGCGCGGCTGCTCACGCTGCAATCGAAGGGGCTTTCGTGCGACCTGGAAGACCGCGCGGGACATCTGCATTTTCCCATAGTCACCGAAAAGCGGGCTCATAGTCTTCTTACGAAGGCATTTGGTGTTGAAGGCAAGGAAGCGATTTTTGTGGTGGATGCTGACGGCGTCATCCGTTGGCGTTATCTGAACCATCCCGGTGTCTCACCGACGCCTGAGTTTCTGACCTCATCTCTTGCGTTTTTGAAGAAAGCCGAGAATCAAAACCAGACCTCTTCATTCCTGGATCTGAATCGTCGGCATTTTGTCTTGACCGGTTTGGCCCTGGCAAGTCTCGCGGCTTTGGGTTGGAATGATTCGGGGTTCAGCCAGAATGCAGGCAATTCCCCCGCTCAGGAGCCAGGACCTGCGATCGGGACGCCGATGAAGCTGCAGGTCAACGGCGTTGTTCATAGTTTGAATTTGGATCTGCGCGTGACGCTGCTGGATGCTTTGCGCAATCATTTGAATCTGACGGGATCGAAGAAAGGCTGTGATCATGGACAGTGCGGCGCCTGCACGGTTCTCGTGGATGGGCGGCGCATCAATTCCTGTTTGACCCTGGCCGTCATGAATCAGGGTCGTCGGATCACCAGCATTGAAGGCCTGGCTCAGGGGGAGACTCTGCACCCTATCCAGGAAGCCTTCATCAAGCATGACGGTTTTCAATGCGGCTACTGCACTTCGGGCCAGATCATGGCAGCGGCCGGCTTGCTGCAGGAACGCTGTGGGCCGGAGGACGCGGATGTTCGGGAGGCCATGAGCGGGAATCTTTGCCGCTGTGGATGCTACACGAACATTGTCGCTGCGATTCAGGATGTGCGGACAGGAGGCGGAAAGCATGCAAGCCTTTAAATATTTCCAGCCCAAGGATGTACAGGGCGCCATGGATCTTATGCGTGCGCATGAAAAAGCCATGTTCATTGCCGGTGGAACCAACCTTCTTGATCTTATGAAACTTCACGTGGCGGAGCCCGAGGTCTTGATTGATATCAATGCTTTGCCTCTTAGGACCATGCAGATGCGGAACAAGAGGTTTTTCATCGGGGCCTTGGCTTTGAATAGTGATGTCGCCCAGAATGAAACCGTGCAGCGTAACTATCCGCTCCTGGCCGAAGCGCTTTTGGCCGGAGCGTCTCCGCAGCTTCGCAATATGGCGACGGTGGGCGGGAATCTTCTGCAAAAGACCCGCTGTGTTTACTTCAATGATCCGACGTTTGCCTGCAACAAAAGAAATCCCGGATCGGGTTGTTCCGCCCTGGAGGGATGGACGCGACAGCATGCTGTCCTGGGAACAAGCCCCCATTGCATTGCCACACATCCTTCGGATATGGCCGTGGCGTTGAACGCATTGGACGGTGAAGTTGTGATTCAAGGTCCGACGCAGGAGCGACGCATACCGATTCGCAGTTTTCATCTGGAACCGGGTGATACGCCGCAGAAGGAGACGGTCTTGAATCGCGATGAACTGATTCTGGGGGTCGAGCTTGCGGAGCCTCTGAAAGGACAGACCTCGCGCTATGTGAAGGTCCGTGATCGCAGTTCCTATGCTTTTGCCCTCGTATCCGCGGCCACCGTCCTTGTCATGGACGGGTCGACGATTCGCGAGAGTCGTGTGGCTCTGGGAGGAGTGGCGACGCGCCCCTGGCCTGCAAGCTCGGCGGAAGCGATTCTGAAGGGAGGGCGTGCTGAGGATGCTGTCTTTCAGAAAGCGGCCGATGCCGCCATGCAGGGCGCTGTGCCTCGGAAGATGAATGCTTTTAAAATAGATCTGGCCAAGCGAGCCCTGCGTCGGGCGCTGCAGGAAGCCAGTTCGGGCCAGCGTTGGGGGTGAACATGAAAAATTCATTAGGTCGTCCTTTGGATCGTGTGGAAGGCAAGCTGAAGGTGACAGGCGGGGCGCGCTATACGGGCGATATTATGCTGCCGCGCATGACGTATGCTGTGCTGATCGAATCGAGCGTTGCGAGCGGAACCATTCAAAGTATGGATACGAGAGCAGCGATGCGCTCGCCTGGTGTTGTGACGATCATCACGAGCACCAATGCGCCTAAACTCAAGGCGCCGGAGAAGGAGCCTTCCGGGATTACCAGTGAAGGGCATTTGGCTCTTCAGAGCAACAAGATTCATTACAACGGCGAGCCCATTGGGTTGGTCGTGGCGGAGAGTTTGGAAGAGGCGCGTGCGGCCTTGGCCCTGATCAAGGTGTCTTATGGAAAGGCCGCCGCCTTTTTAAATCTTGAAGATAAAGATGCGCCTTCGATCATGCCGAAGGATCGCTTCGGTAAGCCCTTGCAGGGGAAGCGCGGCGAGCCGGATGCGGCCTTCTCCGAGGCGTCTGTGACTGTTGAAGCCCGTTATGAGACTCCGCTTGAGCATCATCACCCGATGGAACCTCATGCGACGGTTGCGGCCTGGAGTGACGGCGCGCTGACGGTTTATGAAACGACCCAGTATGTGAATGGAACCCAGAATGGTTTGGCTCAATGCTTTTCCTTAAAGCCGGAGCGGGTGAAGGTCATATCAAACTTTGTGGGTGGAGGTTTTGGTTCGAAAGGATCGACCTGGCAGCCGACGGTGATGGCGGCCATGGCGGCTCGTGTGGTGCAGCGGCCGGTGAAGCTTGTGCTCTCGCGCCAGAACATGTGCAACTGCGTGGGGCATCGGTCCCGCACGATTCAGGATGTGGCGCTTGCTGCGGATAAGAGTGGGAAAATCTCTGCGATTCGTCATGCTGTGCAGAGTCATACCTCGCTTCTGCAGGATTTCATTGAACCGAGTTCACTGCTGACACGAATGCTTTATGCGAATCCGGGCTTGGAGCTCAGTCATCGTCTGGCTCGTTTGAATCTTCCCACGAGCACGTTTATGCGGGCCCCGGGAGAGGCGTCGGGAAGCTTCGCATTGGAGTGCGCCCTGGATGAGCTGGCTTTGAAGCTTGAGATGGATCCTTTGGCTTTGCGGGTGATCAATCATGCGGATAAGGATATGGATAGCGGAAAGGTCTTTTCCGCGAAGCAGCTGAAGGAATGCTATGAAAAGGGAGCGGAGCTATTCGGTTGGAGTCAGAGGAAGGCTGCGCCGAAGTCCATGCAGAGAAACGGGCGCCTTGTAGGTTGGGGTGTGGCGACAGCGACCTATCCTGCGAATAAGCAGCCGGCTTCTGCGCGGATGCGGATTCATCGGGATGCCTCGATTGTTGCAGCCAGCGCCACTCATGAGATTGGTCAAGGGACGTATACGATCATGACCCAGATCGCAGCGGAGGCGATGGGTGTGGATCCTGGACGGGTGCGCTTTGAATTGGGATCCAGTCTTTTTCCCAAGGCTCCTGTTACTGGCGGATCCATGACTGCAGCCAGTGTGGGGCCGGCCGTGGTGATGGCCGCGAATGCTTTGAAAATGAAGCTTCTGGGGCTTGCTGCCAAGGATGCGGCTTCGCCGCTTTATCAACTGACGTTTGATCAGATCCAGGCTGTGGATGGGCATCTTGTGAGTGTGAAGAATGCGGGTGCGAAGCAGAGTTATCAGGATATTCTGCGCGCTGCGAATCTGGAGAGCCTGGAGGCGGAAGGATCCACGCAGGCGATGGTGATGGGCGATGCCAAGGAGCATTGCCGACCGGATCAGAGTCAGGATCCTTCGTGTTATTCCTATCATTCCTTCGGCGCGCAGTTTGCGGAGGTGGAGGTGGATCCCCTCAGCATGCAGGTGCGCGTGACCCGCTTTGTGGGGGCTTATGATGTGGGTCGGGTGTTGAATGAGAAGACGGCGCGCAGCCAGGGGCTGGGTGGGATTGTGATGGGGATTGGTATGGCTTTGATGGAGGAAACCGCTGTGGATCCGCGTAATGGGCGGATGATTACGCGGAATCTTGCGGATTACCATGTGCCTGTGAATGCTGATATTCAGAATATTGAGGTGATCTTCACCAATGTGCCGGATAAGAATTTTAATGAGTTGGGCAGTCGGGGTTTAGGTGAGATTCCGATCGTTGGGGCTGCGGCCGCTGTGGCGAATGCGGTTTATCATGCGACGGGGAAAAGGATTCGACAGCTGCCGATTACGCCGGATAAGCTTTTGGTTTGAACCTGGTGCCTCCGTTGGGAGGCGATATTTCCTAGGACTCAAATTGAGCGAAGATGGAGTTTAATTTCGGATCCTCTGCCATATGCTCGGCAACGGAGTTCAGGCGCGGGGTGTTGGTTTGAAACCACTCGCGGCCTGGTCTCCAGCGGAGCATGACGGCGATATAGGCGTCGATGAGGCTTTCCTTGTCGCCCAGGAAATATCTCTCTCCCTGCGCGGCTTTTTCCATCTGCAGCCACATCTTTTTTCGTGCTTCATCCGTGGATTTGCGCAGCTCTTTGCGGCTTTCTTCGGAGCTGACCCAGCGTTCGGGATGGTCTCCGTAAAAGAATGTGGGATATATGGTGGCGACGAGGTAGACGGACCAGCGGTAATAAAGGGAAAGTGCAGGGTCATCGGCCGCGGGGACGAGCTTTCCTTTGTGTTTTGAATTCAGCCACTGGCAGATCGCAAGGCTTTCCGTCATGAGCTCATTGCCGACTTGAAGAGTGGGGACCTGGAGGAGTGGGTTGGCCTGTTGATAGTTGCCTTCGCCGAATTTTCCCCATTGCAGCCATTCGAGAGTGTGGGGGACTCCAAGGCGCTGCAGGACGATTTCTACGATGGCGCTGCCACAGCCTCGGGCGGCGTAGAGTTTGTATGTCATGTGGGGGACTCCTCAGTGATTCACCAACGGTACAAATTCGTTTTTGCTTGAAGAGAAACACCGCGTGCTTTCTCGAAGATAGGGGGGTCGTTGTTCCACCGCCCTTCTTGCCGGTTTTGCATTTCTCAAAACGAACTTTTGCATAAAATTTAGCATATCCTAAAACCTTTAATTTCTGGATGAATACATTCGGAAAGTCTAAAATTCCAGTTGAATTGTGAAAATTTCCTTTCAATTAGATTTTAGACTTAGATTATTTCGTTCAATATTGCTTTGATTCTTGACAATGAATTTATGAAGCATCGAGTCAACAGTTCACAGAACATAGTTAATGAATCACAAGCAGCATGGTTCTGTCTGTGTAGAGGATGAATTAGATGATAACTTTGCTCTTTCGACAGCCTTTAAATGGGCTTTGGTCAGGAGGTTCCACGTATCCATAGAGCTGATATTGGTTAAATCAATTTCAGTTTGTCCTAGTTCATCGGCAGCGCTTTCTAAGACACCTTTAAAAAATCCGTACAATGTCCTGTTGGGCCACATATCTAGCACAATCATATCTAACGCAAGTGCATATTTTCTTTCATCATAATCCTTATCTCCGGCTCTAATTGAGTTATAAAGATCAACGCAATATTTCCATTGATTCCAGTGTTGGTTTGCATTGTACTGATAAATCACAAAGAATATTGGAACCAAATAGACAATAGAAGATGATTCGACTTTTCCAAGATTAAATAAAAATGTGCTGAAAAAAGCTAATAATGTAAGAAGTGTGAAGTTGTGAAGAGATCTCATCAATATTTTAAACTTGACTGACGTCAAGTTTCTGTATTGATCATCATCGAGAAATATCCAATCTTTTACCTCAATCAAGAATCCATAGAAATTTTTATGATTCATGGCTTCGTGGTCACGAAAAATCCAGACTTTTCCGGCCATATACTTACAGTTTTTGTTCAGAAGTTTAAGAATGTTCTCATAGCAAAAGAAAAGAAGGACAATGCATACAAGGCTCCCAAAAACTAGGCCTTGAAATCGGATTTCTCGTTGCTCATACCAGCCACGATCATAAACAGCTATGACAATGGCAAAGTAAGCGAGGGAAAAGGCTAACTTTTTATTCTGATTCCTCGCTATAGAGTATAAAAGAAATGAAGCAGCAACAATGAGACCGTAATCGGTCTTATAGTCTGTGAGTCCATCAAGCGACGAACATATCGAATTTAATAGCACAGGTAGACGTCCCACAGACTGTCCTCTTTAGTAGAAGTTTTTTGAATGCCTATGGTCATTATTATACTCAAGGAAGGTCAAAATTACTTATGTTTTTCAATGGGGTATCGACGGGATTACTTTTCATTCGAGACTACAAAATTTATTGTGATATCAATCAGCTTCTTCCAGAAGCAAAAAGTTCATTATCTAATCCTCGCCTGAGAATGAGCATCGACTTTGCCTAAGAGTGGGTGTCTTACTTGTCCTCAAATTTATTGCGAAGCTATTTTCCAGAATCAAAGTGAGGCAATACGTTCCTATCTTGCATCGTGTGACAGGATGTTATTACTTTGGTAGGATCTGACGAGTCTCAGAGAGGTCAGTTATTCCCCCATCCTTCTCCTTAACCACCAGTGATTCATCTGACAGATTGATTGTAGTCTCTGCGCTGATTGAGAGGCGTAGCCTCGCACGACGAAAATCATCAGAAGGAATCTCCATCTTTTGCAAACCAAGATCTGGTTGCATGGCTCGCATGACGAGAGACCTCATTGCTTCATTGAGAAGCGTTTTGCCCAATCCGCCTCCGCCTATCGATCCTCCGGCATAGGATATTACCGGAACTGCCATAAAGCATATCGAAAGCAAAATTTGTCTTTTCATTATTTTGCCCCGTCAAGCAGGTTTGCAACGATCGATAGCATAAGAACTTTTTCGCCACCTCTGGAATTTTTTTCCAGATTGGTTATATCGAGGATGTATTTTCTTGTGATTTCCTTGGCCCTCTCGTGATCAGCTTCAGAATAGTTCTGAGTAATATGATAGAGGAAACCACCTTCATCCATGTGCTCACGATGCCATCTCGCAGATTGAAGCGCAGCTTTTTCTTTGCTGTCCTCGACTGAATAGCAGACATATTCTTCGGATTGCTTGATTCGATTATTTATCTCCTTCAGAATCCCAGCATCTAACAAAGCCTGGAGTCTTCTTCCCCCGTGCTCTGACCCGTACAAGGTAAGAATTCGTTCCCGTGAAATTCCGTTTGATGATGAAGCGAGAGCAACAATTTCCTGATCCGGGTCCTGCCAGTCGAATGCTCCAAGATTGGCGGATTTTGAGTTTCTCTCGGAGCAGATTTCGACAATGCCAGCCCAGAATTTTTCTTCTTCCTTGTGCTTATTGATGAGATTGAGAATATCTTTGAACTCCATAAATACCTGGAGCAAAGCTGTAATATTTTCTACTGACGTCTTTTTAACCTCGCCCTGAGTAATGGACCTTACAGTGGAGAACGGCAGCTTGGAATCTCGTGCGAGTGAAGCGGTCGAGAGATTGGGATTTTCAGAGAGATGCTTTCTGATCAGTTCCCGCGCTTCGTCCAGGAGCGTCATATGCTGTACCCCAAATTAAATATCTATTAACA
Source organism: Oligoflexus sp. (assembly GCF_035712445.1). NCBI lineage: Bacteria > Pseudomonadati > Bdellovibrionota > Oligoflexia > Oligoflexales > Oligoflexaceae > Oligoflexus > Oligoflexus sp. Next base: position 54,988 of record NZ_DASTAT010000140.1, read on the forward strand.
ATCGTTGTTATCCTAATACCAATCATCAATTTCTTCAATAAAGCTCAAGATAAGCATTTGCGGAGTCATGTTGTGACAGTTTATTTCCAGCTGTGGACTTCAATTGAATTCACAAAGGAGAAGCTTCATGAAGAAGGTTTTGCGGTGCCTTTTTGTATCAGTAAATGACTTCATGCCAAATCGACAAAATAGACCCAACACATATCAGTGAACCCCTTTGCAGAGAAGGCCTATAGCCTTGCCTTTCACGAGAGGATTTTCTATGTCTATCAAATCTGTTATTGCAGTTCTGGCTCTGACGTCCGTATCGACACAAGCTTTTGCTGGCGATGAGGAATACATGGAAGTCGCGGCCCCAAACGAATGTTGTCAAACTCCGCTGCCAGGCAGCCTGGGAATGCTCACCGGCTGGGTTGGTGCAGCTGGTGCTGCTGCGTCGGGTGGTTCGGCAACGTTGAAAGGCGCAGCGCTCAAAGCCGCTGCAAAAAAAGCTGCAGAGCAAAAGTCCAAAGCTAATGAGAAAAAGGATGAGACCCAGCAGCAGGCAAACGAATTTCAAGAGGTTACGCAAGGAAATCCTGGTGTCCTGCAGACACTTATTCATGAGCTTGGTTTAACCTGGCGGCAGGCGATGGATACTGGTGTGCGCTATCAGGCCAAAGAGAAAGACTCAAACGGGAATGAAGTTACAATCGAGGAATGCAAGCCCGGTGGACCTTTGGCTTCTAATGGAATTAAGTGCACACAGCAAAAGATCGAGCTTTTCACAGATCCAACTGACGGAGTCGAACGTTGGGTGTTTACCCTCTCTGTTGTCGAGGCTCGTTATAATCCAATACATTATGAAGCTGAACCCAGCGGGTATTATGCAGAGGTTGTTGATAAACAGACTCTATCTTTAATCTTCGACACGATGGAAGATCTTACTTGGCAATTGCTTCAGGTAGCTGCCGCTCGCTGATTAATGAGGTTCAAGGACGGAGATGATTTAATGCCGCAGATTCTTGTTGTTCTCGGAATTATTATTTTCGATCTTGCTGTTATGTTGCTGCGGTTCAAGATGAACTGGCTGGGCATAGGCCCGACGTTTTTGAACCTGATGGTTTTGGTGATCCTGGCGTTGATTGTTTCAAAGACAGTCATTAAGAGGAAACTAGATTTACGAGCTAGTTTAAGCTTTAGGGGCATGGTTATCACAATCAGTCTGCTCCTCGGCTCCATGACGTCCAACGTACTTTTGCAGCTGACCCAGAGGCAATTGTTTGGTCACTTTTATACTGGTGATTCTTCAAAAGTCGCATATGAAGAACAGCATGGCAGGACCGATGAACTTCTGGGAACACGATTGACACCAGATCAGGCCAATTCCCTTTCGCAAACAAAGCGGGTGGCGCACGAGCTGATGGATGTGACGTCAGAGGAAATTATCTTTCGCTGGATTGTCCTGGGTGCTTTACTTTTGACATTTTCGAGGCCACAGGCGGTATTTATTTCCAGCATGTTCTTTGCGGCGATACACTTGGTTTTTCCAATTGCGCTTGGGAATTTGGAGTGGGGTCTGATGCGTTTGCTTCCGACATTCGCAATTGGCGTTTACTCGGGCATTGCATTCATCTGGTACGGATTGCCGGCTTCGGTGTTCGTACATTTTGTAGGAAACCTGGTCCGTGTATTTGCCTACGATGAATATGACTTTATTGTAGATTGGATCTTGTGGGGATCGGTGTTTGTCACGTTTGTCGTGCTGCCACCCACTCTGTGGTTGACTCGAAAAAACGCTGCAAAACCGAAATCTTGCCTGGAGCCAGGGTTATTCCTGTGTAGGTGAGTCTTGCAGACTTTGGTCATGGTTTTGGCCGCCGGAGGCGGCCTCTGTGTAAGTCCTGTCGCGCGTGAGCGCGACCAAGCTAACGTGCTTGCTTTAAGACTCGTTCATCAGAACGGTAGTTTGCAATAAAAAGTGGCATAGTATCTCAAGGTGGCAATATTAAAACGAAAATCTCGTTTATGGACGCATACTGTAGAAATTTGTAAAGAACAAACGTCTGGCAAAGCTATCCGTCTGCCCAGCAACCTTTTTGTCCTATATATGATTGTAAGGTTTGCTTGGCATTTTGAAGTTGTCGTCTACGCTATAGTCTAGACCATAGGCCTAGCTACTTATTCTCCTTTGATTTAAATAGTGCCTCTACGGCCCGCATTTTAGCAAGCCCTTCAGCCACAACTGTATCGGACCCGACACGAATGTATAGCTTGTCGTTTACTTCAGACGCCTCCTTTTGAGGTGGAATCCAAATACAAATGACCGAATGTCCTCTGTAATTGATACAGTCTACCGAAGATTGTACGGATGTTTTCAAATGCTCACTCAACTTGGAGTTGTAAATGTGAGAGACTATTTTTTTCTTATATGCGTCAAGGTCTATGCCCAGTATTTTAGCCTCACGATCAATCCCAACTACAAACCTTTGTCCAACGTTTAATGCGGAAACACTATCAATCTCTTTGATCCTTTCTTTATCTTTTTCATTGTCAGCGACACCCAAAAATATTGCTCCTTCAGAGTCTGGACCAATGTTTGCGATTGCACAAATGGTATTTACTATCCTGTCCAGGAGGCCGGTCTCGATAGTTCTTGCCTTGTCTAGAGTGACGATGCCTTGTTTGCATTCAAAAGCGGCAGTCTCTATCTTTGATCGCTTAAGAGCAGTTTCAAATCTCGTGGCCAATCTAATGCCCAGTTGTGCAGGCAATGATTTTGTTTCTTCGAAGTGATCTCTAATCAAACCTTTGACTGTGTTGATGTTTTTGCGCCTGCTTTCACTTTTTATTGATCCCCTGGCAATATCCAATCGAGCATGCAAGTTTCTCAATGCACCCCAAATCTTTCCGACATCAATAGGTGACTTCATTTCCAAAATGCAGAGTTCGAAAAATGCAAGAAAAATCGAATAAAAGTGGGTTTTTACAGGATTTCCGCTAGAGTCTTCTGGATTTACTATTCTTTTTAATGCATTCGGCGTCGAGTCATAGGATTCAAGGGTTTCGCGAATGATCGAATATGTAGATATGAATCCGTGCTTGAGCGCGTCAACGCCATACGAAATAAGCTGACCATTAATTTCGGAGTGTCCTTTTTCATGCGGGTCATAGATGCTATCCAGTGCTGTTCCACTAAATGCAAACGGCTTATTTTCCAGGATCGAAATTACGATATCAGCGATCATTTGTTCATCTTCGCTTTCTCGCAACTGGGTCTTTCTAAGAATGCCTTGCTTGCACCAGAAAGAATCTTCCGCCTTTATCGCATTTTCGGGCAGATCTCCATCTATATCAATACTAATTTCCGGCATCTCGGCCAGCGGGACGTCTTCTGGCGAAGGATCTCCTCGAACCTCTGACGCAATCTCTCGAACAACTTTCGCGAAAGGTGAAACAACTCCAGCTTGGCGCTTTTCTTGCCTGCTAAGTTGCCTGCCATAGGAGTTGATTCGAGAGAAAATCTCATTAATTTCCTCTTCGTTGACTCCCGGAAATTCGGTTATGGCTAGCGTATATTCAAGAAAATTTGCGCATGAATCGCGATCCAATAGTTTGTCTTTTTCTTTTACAGATTTAAATAGACCTTGATCCGACAGTTGCTTAGCTCTTGATAGCTCGCCGACATCGAAATACTTGCCATTCTTAAGACTAAAACGGTTCTCTATGAAAGAGAATAGGGCATTCAACCTTTGCATGCCGTCTAGAATCTCGAAGATCCTCTTTTCATCATTTGAGCGCGTCGCGAGTAGGATTAGAGGAATTGGATATCCATGAAGTATACTGTCCACAAGCTGTTGCTTTTCTTCTAAGGTCCAAACCAATTTTCTTTGGTATTTTCTATTGACTCGAAAGGAATCTTCTCGAAATTCACGATACGCTTCTTGAATACTCATCCCACGTGGCGAAACACTCATCCGAAATGATCCTCCGACCTCAATGTTTGCAATGCCTGAACAACTATGATGAATACGCATTGCTTTGTCAAAATCATATCTTCAATTTGCCCTTGAGAATGGACAGTTGCCTCAATTGGGGGTGGTCAGCTTCTTCCCGATGAAGGGATTTCCTTGTCAAATTCACCAATAATCTGTTCCACTTCATTGTCTGAAAGAAGTGTTGCGAGTTCATTAATTGGATTGTCTATATGGCTTAACTGGTATCCTCTTTGCCGGATATGAAACGCTATTTGTTGCCAACGTTTTTTCCACATCACTTCAAGCTTTTTATATTTTGCAATATCAACTTTAAGTTTCTCAATTTCAAGTTGCAATGTTTCGTTGCTTTTAAGTGCTTGTTGGGATGGACCTCGTAAGCCCTTCGATAATGTCTTCTTAGATAAGTCATATGCTGCCTTAATTTCAGGTTTTGCTTGCAAGGACTGCCTACTGAATCCGAATCGGTCTTCTAACATTTCCCATGTTAGCTTCGGTCCAAACTGCCCGACTGCCCATCGATCGAGGTCCGCGACTATAGCTGATACATCCTGTTTGGACATTTTTCTTGACCTCTTATTCACTCTTCAAATCCTCCAAAAGCTTATGGGGATCAAAATCTGGTACGTTATTTTCTTTGAGCTGTTGGGAAAGAACTTTAATTTTCTTCTCGTTGTGTGCCAGCCAATCACTACTTTTTTTCGACTTCTTTTGCTTTGACAAGGCTTCGGCTGTTTCCCTTGCAATGGCGGTCATAGCATACTGACGTTTCAATTCTTCTACCCGTCCTTGATCTTTCTTGGCCCAGACGTAATCGTTGCAGTCTGCCGAGCATTGAAGATGCCGTTCACAAGGGGTTTGTGCGAAATTGTGTACGCAGAGGCCTGCTCCGACATCGTGTACCCCATTCACCCGTGCTTTGAGATAGGCTTCCTGAAATCCAACTGGGACATGGTTTATCTGTTCGACAAGCTGCCCCCCGATCAAGCCCTTCTTGATGTCTTCCCGCAGCGTAAGCGCCCGCTTTTCACGGCTTGTATGCTGGTAGACCTTGGTATCCCGGGGGTTTTTCCGACCGAACCATTCTGTCTGAAGAAGCTCACTGAGGCCGCCTTCGTCCAGTAGCGTGTTTAATGTGTGCCGAAAGTCGTGGGAGTTAAAATCTGCGTCTATGGTAGAGGAGGCATACTCGCGCGTTAGATCGTCGAAGTATCGTAGGAATGTGGAAACCATTGAGTGTGTGCACTGTGTGGAAACCCAAGGCTTATCCGCGCCCGTCAATGTGAATCGACCATACTTGACGATGAGAAGATCCTTCAGAAAATATTCTTTTCCATGCTGGTCGACATGGATAGGAGCTAGGACATTTGGTGGTAAGTCCTTCATGCAGTAGGCGACGATGCCAGCTTTGGTTGTGCCGTACCTTTGCTTCCCTTGCTGATTAAAGATTTCAATGGCAAAGCCATTCGCTCTAAACCAACCATCTTTGGCAAGTCCCCTTGATGGTACCCCCAATGCTTCGAGCTCTTCCCCTAGCAAGACCTGGTTGTCAGGCACCTTGTTGAGGAACCTGAGATCTGGTCCCCTTGTCTCCAGTATGAAAGCTGCTGTTTGCCTCGCAGAAGCGCAAAGCTCGTTTAGCTCGACAAACACTCCTCTCACTATCTCGATCGTCTCAGAGGGCAAGTAGAGGCGCCTGCGTGGGGTAAATGTGTCGCCCTTGGAAACCTTCCGAGGGAAGTATTCGATATACGATCGACCGTCGTAATCTTGGCCTATCTCCTGAACTGGTAGCAGCGAGATTTCGCTGAATCGCCTGCCTAGACAAGCCAGCAGGCTCAGGATCAGGACATAGATACGGTATTTATGGTCGGAGGGTACATTTTGATATAGCTGACCGATCACGCGGAACACTGCCGGATCGATAAGCTTATCGCCTCTCGTCTGTAAGACTTCTGGATCATCAAGGCGCTTGTGATCAAGGCCTCCGGTATTTTCTGGGCGCTTCATCCCTGAATATTTGTAGTCCAGATGTACCTTGCACAGTTTGTTGGCATCACAATGCGCTGTCAGTTCTCCGATGGCCTTGTGCAAATTATAGGCAACGCCTTCGCTGTAGAGCGCGGAAATCTGCCGGGAAGCGTGATCAAGATGCTCGGGGACCAGTTGAGCCACGCCACGATTCTGCTTCAGCGCTTCAAAAGCAACGCACGCAACTGCCGTGATGAAATTCCTTTGGTTTGGGGCTGATTGATGCTTTCGGTGAAAGCGAAGGATGAGCAATGCTTTTGCCAAGTCAGCCCATTCACCCGGGATCGCCTGTCCTCCGAGCTTTGGAGGGAACTGAAAATTCAAGGAAAGGCTCTGAACGTTTTTTCCGGTCAACTTGGTCAAGCGCCCGTCGTTGATGTTCCAGGTTGGCTGTGCCCACACAATATTTTCAAACCCAGGTACCTTCAGCAGTTGAGCTTTGGCAATAAGTTCGTCGAGGTTTTTGGCTCTATCATGATCCAATTTGCCGACAAAGGGGATGACCCGAGCTTTTCTCTGAGAACGCCCATCAGCCATGGGTAACCTCGCGCTTGCATTGTTCAGCGACCTGAGCGACTGCGACGATCACCTGATCCAGCTGAATCCCGAGTCTCGCATTTTCGTACTTTTCCAACCTGTCTGCACGGCTTGCCAGAAGGCATTCCAAGACATTTTCGTGATCTGCGTGTCGATAAGGCTGAAATTTTGGGCAGAGGTAGCATGAGAACGGAGGATCGAGGTGGCAAATCGATCTTTCGCCGCAGATACCAATGTCTATATGCTCTTTAGGGTTCAACTCATTCACAAAGGAGAGGTGCTTATCATTCCTATCGCCGTTTGTCGCCTCTGTGTCCTTATCAATGATCTTGCCCTTGAACAATTGGAGGTACTTGGCAAAACCCTTGGCTGTGGCTTTGTCCAGATGCTCGACGATCGTTCCAGCAAGTTCGAAATATACCTGAACGTGCTGAGTATCTGTATGATCGAGAATCCTTGCCAGTTCTTTTCTGCTAATACCCTCAGAAGCCAAGCTAGTGGCCAGAGCGTATCGCAGGCGCCGGGTGTTGATATGCAGAAGTTGGCCGGTTATTGGAGAGACAATCTCGTGGCGAATGACAAAGTCCTTAATTAGCTGACTTATTTCGCTATTTGTCATGTTGAAAGAGTCACTTGCATGGCCGGCGGCTCGATTTCGAGCCGGCCTGATAAAGATAGGTCGTTCTATCTCCATCGGGCCGTGAGGCCCTTCCAGAAAGCATTTGATCGACCTATTTGCGGCGATCACATTTTCAACGTGCTTAGCAAACTGAGGGTCCAAATATTCATCCAGAAGGTCATCGCGTGGATGCAGTTGGCGCTTTTTGATACGGGGCATCCTGATTATATGGCAGGGGCTTTCGGATTCTGGAGCGATAGTCAAAAGATCAGATTCGCGTAAGTAGGTTAGGTTTGCAGGATTCCGACCCAGAGCAATTGCCAGTGCCAATGCCGCCTTTTGCTGGAGATGTTCGAGTTCTTGGCTTTTGTCGTCTCTCAGAGCGCTTATTAAGAGCGGAACTTCCAAGGATCTGTGGAGGGGACCTCGGTCTGGATCTTCCATCCTGACAGCCTCGCCCTTCGGATTCCCAGGAATGACCATGCCGTCAAGTTCCATCGCAAATGCTGGGCAAAAGCCTAGCTCGGCGTAATTTTCCGCGCACCAGATGTACCATTGGATGGGCCGATAAAGAGCCCAAAGTCGGTGTTTGGCCCTGGCTTGGAAGATGGATTTTTCGACTAAGGCAATCAAGGGCTCTTTAAGTTGGTCGCCGTTCAGGCTTTGATTAAGACCGAATTCGTGCTGTATCGCGAAGAATTCCAGTCGAAGGGATTTCATTTCCTGAACTGCGGCGTGGGTTGACGTCGTCTCGGCCCGGTATATGACCCTACGCTTTGCAGCCCATTTCAGCAGTGGGTTCTCAATGCAGCTGAAATCAATTACGCCGCTCTCATAGGGTAGCGGAAGCCGCCACCGGTCGCCGCTGATTTCTACTGTAACCCCTTCTCGTGTCATGACTTGCTCCGGGATATCAAGCCATCCATGCTGTTCAACAAGCTGTGCAAATGAGGCTGCAGCCATATTGCGATCCTATGAGAGTAATTTTTGCTGGAATTTTTTTAGAGCGAGATTGGCCTGCTCTTCGACTTCCTGCGCGATATATACCGTTTGAGATTCCAAACTGCTGTCGCCTCTCAAAAGCGCAAGGGCTTGACGGCGCCGCTCTTCATCCACTCCAGCTTCTCGCAAGGCGCGTTCAATTCTGCTAGAGAAAGTATGACGCAAGGCTTTTGCGCTAAGATGCTCGGGCAGGTCATTGGAAAACTGATTACGAAGAATTTGATAAAGCTGGGTTAGGGACGACTGGGATAGAGGGGTTCCTTCATCGCTTAGAATGAGGTAGTCCGACTCATTTTCGGATTTGGATTCAAGTATATCCCGCCATTTCATGATGTAACGGTCCAGCTTTGAAGCAAAAGAAGGGTCATCAATAGGCAGAATGCGGCCATTACGTTTAATTTGAGGTCGAGGCCGACGGGTATCTTTTAGGTCTGGAGGCCTGCGCCTGACCCGTATGCAAGAGATTGCCCCTATCTCGATATCTTCAACGCGTAAGGTTAAAAGTTCGCCTGGGCGCAGGCCATAGTAGAGCATGATCATGGTCGAGATGTAGTTTCTGAATCTGACGGCAGGGTCTCGACCAATCGGATCAGGGCGATCAGGATCAAGGCAGTCGATGAGAAATTTGGCTTCTTTGTCCGTCAGGCCTTTGCGTACCCCTTTGTTTTGAGGAGGAGCGCTCATGAACGCGGAATCAAGCCATTTCAAAATTCTGACTGATTGTTCCCGTATACGCTCGTAACGCAGATCACTCAAGGGCAAGGCGCCCAAGTACATATCGTAGCGCCAAGCCACATACTGCCTAACTGTCGTAAGGCGCTGGTTAAACGTATGAGGGGACACTGCAGATCGATGAATTGAGGAAGTGCCACCTTGTTCAAGACGAAGGGCTTCAACGATTCCACCCCTTACCTCTGCTTCACTAAAACCTCTCCCAGTTTGAATCCGGTCCCGGAGATCGATGTTCTGTTGTTCCAACCATCGATAGAAGACAGCAAGCTCTCGCAAGTTCCTGGTCAGCGTATTGGAACTAAGAGCCCGTCTCCCCAGTATAAACTCGTTGGGAGAAGGTATTGGCAACCCATCCCTGTCGAGGAGGATCGGAATCTGTTCGCCGGAGGGATGAGTGATGACATCAACTTGCAACTGCTACCTCTTCAGATTTACAGAAGGGGTAACCTGTGAACTTCTATCTTGTCAAAAAACATTATTATGCAAACTATTTCGATGGAGCCAATTTGACTTTACACACGAAATAAAACACCCCGCTTTTCTTTACAGAAAGGCGAGGTGTTTATTCTTCAGCAATTTAAGCTGCTTGCGTGGGATTAAGAATTCCAATCTTAACAAATTGGAATTTATGTTCCCTAGAACGGAATATCATCAAGACTCGATGAATTGTGGCTGCCGAACACGCTATCCGAAGGTGGCTCGACCGGGGGTGGATTGAAGCCTGACGAAGGACTGTCATAGCTGGAATCACCGCGGCTCGCACCGGCTCCGGCACTGCCCAGGAATTTCACGTTGTCAGCGACGATTTCCGTGGAATAACGCTTCTGACCCGATTGCTGGTCATCCCAGGAACGGGTCTGCAGGCGACCCTCGACATAAGCCGAGCTGCCCTTGCGCAGGTATTTTGCACAGTTCTCTGCCTGTTTTTTCCAGACAGTGATACGATGCCATTCTGTCTTTTCCTGGCGCTGTCCACTTTGGTCAGTCCAGTTGTCGGTGGTCGCCAGGCTAAATGAACAGAATGCTACGCCGCTTTGGGTGTAGCGCAGTTCGGGATCCTTGCCTAAGTTACCGACTAAAATCACTTTATTGACGGATGCCATCGTCTTCCCTCTTGTTGTCTTCGGCTTTTAAAAGCGCCAGCAATCCGGCCCAGATCTTGGGATTGGACGCCAAGCCCTGCAGTGGTTATAACTAAGCTCGTGACTCGGTCACAAGGAGAAATTACCGGGCTGGTTTTAAGTCAGCGGACGACTTTTTCCACACGTGGAACAGCCCTAGTCTGAGGAGCTTTTTGTATATGATCGTGACTCAAACGCGAGCTTGGCTCGGCAGCAGTCTGGTTTTGCTCGGCATGACCCTCTTTGGGGCCTGCAAAACCGAGGAAAAGTTGCCCAAGCTTGGTGAACAGATTGCAGGACCAGTGGACGTCGCCACCTCACCGAGCGGCAACTACTTTTATGCCCTGAATTCCGACTATGAGCGCCGTTTCAATGAAGGCTCGATCATGGTCATCGATCCGGAAACGGCAACACCGACCAAGATCAACACGATTCCCATTCCACGTCTCGGCCGTTCGCTGGACGTGGCGCAAAATCTCCTGCTCGTCACCTTCGATGCCGAAGGCGATGAAGTCATGCGGCGCATCGATATCTGGGACCTGAAAAACGAAACCGCCCCCACACTCGCAGCCTCATGGAGCATCGAATGCTCGCCTGTGAATGGGATCCTGGCGCCTTCGCAGCCTTACTTCGCCGTGACGTGCTTGAATGGTGATCTTTTCATGGGGCACCTCGATCGCAATAACCTCGCCGCCTCGACTCTGGATCGCGTGCGAAGCTACGGCTATGCACATCGCGCCCTATATTTCTATGAAAACGGAACCAACGTCCAGCTCTTCGGCTTCCCCTCGGACCTCGATATTCCCGATGCGGATGACTACCCCGCCACCGACAAGCAAAGCTACGATCTGGCCACCGATAAAATGATAGATGGCGCGGATGAGGTTCCCGATCTTCTGCAGGACACGCCGCAAGCCCGTCGCCGTCCTGGTAACGGCTATCCGTATCAGATGTTCATCTATAACGTGACGTCTGAGGAAGCGGCCTCACCCACGGATCCCGAGATTGGAACGGCGCGTTTTCGCTATCTGGAAACCGGAACCTATGCCAAACCCAATCAGGTGAACAAGGAGATGCGCTTCATCTATTACACCCTGCGTGACCTCGATGGAACGCCGACTTCGGGTGAAGGCACGGTCGATGTCGACAGCCGCATCTATCGCACCAACTTCTGGATGGCCAAACGCGGGCCGAACGATCCGAGCGAAGTCTTTTACCTTTCGCAGCGCGGCAACGCCTATGGTTCGACCAGCAATAACGTTCTGCGGGTCGAGGTCAATCCCACGGCTTTGAATTCAGGGACCGCGAAGTTCTCGGAGATGTTCCAGGTCCAGCGCGTCTACGGCTTTTCCAACGATCGCGACAGCGTCGCCCGTTATCCAGGCGCTTTTGCGGTGACAGAGATCGATGGCGAGCCCATGCTGCTTGTGAATCACTTCCGGGATCTCATCAATTTCCGTGACGCGCCTTTTTACAGCATTTCACGCAAATTCCTGAACCCGCCCTTCTCTTTGGAGCAGGCTGCGAGCTTCGATTCCACAGCCTTTGAAGCCTCATTTTATCAGCTGGCCGTCTCCAAAAGCGGCAAGCTTCTGACCTGCTCATTCTACGGACAATCCCTTTACTTGTTTGATGTTCGTCCTCGTACTAGTATGAAGGATCAAACTCCGATTCGGATTGAATGATACGCCGTATCTTTGGCATGTCCTGCGCTGGTTCCCGAGCAGGGGACCACGCGGGATGAGGGTCATGCATGCATCTTAAAAAGTTGGTTATTTCCGGTTTCAAGTCGTTTGCCGACAAAGTCACACTGAACTTCGATGACGGAATCACGGGAATCGTCGGGCCGAATGGCTCCGGCAAGTCGAACGTGATCGATGCCGTCCGCTGGGTCATGGGTGAGCAGAATGCCAAGCACCTTCGTGGTGATGTGGCCACCGACATTATTTTTGCCGGTTCCGAGAAACGCAAACCGCTGGGCATGGCTGAAGTTACGCTGATCTTTGACAACAAGGATCAGAGCCACTTCTGTCCGCCTGAATACCGCCATGAGGCTGAAATCGCCTTGACCCGTCGCCTCTATATCGATGGCGAGCGGGAATATTTCATCAATAAAAAACCCTGTCGTCTGAAGGATATCGTCGGCTTTTTCGCGACCACCGGCCTTGGCGGCCGCAGCTATTCGATGATCCAGCAGGGGCAGGTCGATCGCATCCTGAATGCGAAGCCCGAGGACGTGCGCGAGATCCTGGAAGAGGCCGCCGGTACCCTTATTTTCAAGGCCCGCCGTCAGGCCGCCATGAAAAAGCTCGAAGGCACCAACGATAACCTGAAGCGTATCGACGATATTTTGAGCGAGCTCGCCAAACAGCTCGAAAAGCTGAAGGAGCAGGTGGAGAAGGTTGCCGCGTGGAAGCAGCTGAGCGGATCTTTGCGCGATGCGGAGATGAAACTCTTTTCCCATAATTTCCGGCATTTTTCGACCAGGCTCCTTGAAATCGCCCATTCACTCGACACCGATACCGATAGTGAAGTGAAGGCCATGACCGACCTGTCCGGCCTTGAAGCCCGGGTCGAGGAGCTGCAGAGTCAGCTTTCTGAAAATGATCCTGAGCTGGACCTTTTGCGCGAAGAGATTTCCAACCTGCGCGAGCAGATCGTCCGCGCGGAGGGCACCATCACCGCCGCCATGCGAACCACCGAGCAGGGCCAGAAGCGTTTGAATGAACTGCAGGCCAATATTCAGGAGGATCAGGAGAGCCTGAGCTCTCTTGAAAACATGGTGGCCAGCAAGGAAGCGGATTATGTGCGCATGCAGGCGGAAGTGGAACGTCTGCAGGATCTGATCGCATCCTTCCAGGATGAAGTGGATCAGGTTGAAGAGGCCGCGCAGGTCTTTGAAAACCGTGCGCAGGAACTGGAAGATGAAATCAAGAATCTGGAGCTGCTGCTCGAAAGCAACCGCCTGCGCTGCGAAAGCATCGAGCGCGACCGCAAACGTATTCTGATTGAACGTCAGAATTATCAGGAGCGTCAGGATTCGCTGCATCAGTCCTTGAAAGGGATCGCGGATAGAATCGAAGCGGCCCGCAGCGTCCTGAACGAACGTCAGGCCGGGCTTGATCAGGAACTGCAGATGAAGCAGGACCTGGAAGTGGACGTTCAGCGCCGCGAGGAGCAGATTCGCGAAGGCGCGCGGGAACGCGATGCCCATAAGGAAACCTATCTGCATGCGCGGGCCCGACTCGGCACCCTGGAAGAGCTGGAAGCCAGCAGCGGCGATTTGAAGTCGAGCCTGCAGCAGCTCTATCAAAAATATCCGGAAGCCAAACAATCCGTTTACGGTGTGCTGACCGACTTCATCGCCTTTGATAAGGGGATTGAAGAGTGGGCTCCGCGTGCGGTGAATGCCTTTGAACGCTGGTCCGAGCGCCTTATCATCCCATCAGGTGACGCTCTGAATGGGCTGATTCGCCTTGTGAATCAGGAGCAGCTGGCGTCCCTGCCTTTGAGTCTCGCTTCGCTTTGGAATACGGATGACCTTGGTGCCATTCGTCAGTGGGCGGAACGTTACGAGGCTGTGCCGGTCCTGGATGTTCTGAAGGTGCAGGAACCGCATCGCAGTATGCTGACTATCCTTTTGCAGCGGCTTTATTATCTGCCGTCCGTTCATTTGAACGAGGATGAACTGCGCAGCCTGCCCTATGGCCTGATCCTTTTCACCGCCCAGGGTGTTCTGGTTCATTCCCGCGACGATCTTTTGCTGAGCGGAACGCAGTCCAAGGGCAGCCTCAGCCGCAAAAATGAAATCGAAAATCTGGCCCGACAGCTGAAGGAAAGCGAAGGCAAGCTTGCCGCCGCTCAAAGTCATCTGGATGTGCTGGAGCAGCAGCAGGCGGAATCACGCGTTCGTTTGAAGGACATTACCGATCGCCTCGGCAGCCAAAACCAGGATGCCCTGGCGGCGATGTCCGAGATGCAGAATCTTTTGAATCAGGACAATCATCAGAAGGAAATCATCGAGCAGAATGATCATCGCATCAAAGACCTTGATCAGCGCGAGCATGATCTGATGCGAGAGCTGGAGCAGCTCGGTGAAACCCGGATTTCCCTGGGTCAGGAAAAGGAAACGCAGCAGGGTGAACTCGAATCCCTGCAGGATGAGGCCAGCAGCATAGCCGAACGCAAGGACGAGGTGATGCGCGTGCATCAGCAGCGGCAGCTTGAACTTGCGAAGTTTGAGACGCGCTCGCAGTCCAACCGCGAGAACCTGGAGCAGAGCCGGCAGCAGCTGCAGAAACTGCAGACGAACATCACCAAACGCTACGAGGAAAAAAATCGACTCGAAGTCGAACTGGAGCAGGCCGAAATCAATCAGGCCCACGCCACCCAGGAGATCGAGGTTTACATCCGTCGTCGCGAGGAACTCGAAGGCCAGCTGGCCGAGCGTCGCGAGCAAAGCGCCGGCGTTCTGGAAGAGCTGCGTGTGGTGGAAAGCCGCCTGCGTGAAGCGCGGGATCTGCAGATGGAGATTCAGCGCAATAAATCGAAGAAAAGCGTGGAACTTGAGCGTCTCAAGCAGGTGAGCCGCGGAATTCTGGATCAGGCCAAGGAAAAATATCAGGTTGACCTGATGACCTATGAATTCACCGAAGATCCCAACTTCGATGCGGACAAGACCAACCGCGAAATCAGCAAGTTCAGAAATCAGCTGGAAAATATGGGCGGCGTGAACATGGTTGCGGTCGAGGAATACGAGCGTATTTCCAAGCGCCATGAATTCATTGACGCGCAAAAGGAAGAGGTGCTCGGCAGTATCCTCCTCCTTCAGGAAGCGATTGATGAGATCGAAGAGACGTCAAAGGAAAAATTCCTGAGCACCTTTGAGGTCGTGAATCAGAACTTCATCGAACTCTTCCCCATCCTCTTCCCCGGTGGCGAGGCGCGTCTTGAACTGACCAGTGAAGACGCCCTGACCGCAGGTGTCGAGATCATGGTGCGAATGCCCGGGAAGAAACCGCGGAGCATGACGCTTTATTCCGGTGGTGAGAAAGCTCTGACCGCGATCTCTTTGATCTTTGCGCTTTTGAAAACCAAGCCCACACCTTTCTGCTTCCTGGACGAGGTCGATGCGCCTTTGGATGAGGCCAACGTCGGCCGCTACAACAAGGTTCTGGACGCGCTGTCCAATCGCTTCCAGTTCGTGGTCATCACCCACAACCGTCGTACGATGGAAGTCCTGGATCAGCTTTACGGCGTGACCATGCAGGAGGGTGGTGTTTCCACTGTGGTCGGCGTGGATATGAGAAAAGATCTGCCGGCGCATCTGCAGAAAGCCTTCAAGAAAGTGGAAGAAACCGCCGCCACAGGCACATGATGGGAGCCACGGATGGACCTTAAGGGCAAGATAGCTTTGGTGACAGGCTCCAATAGCGGAATCGGTTGGGCCACCGCGCGTGGCTTGGCGGCCCAAGGCGCCCAGGTGATTCTGGGCTGCCGGAATCTGCACAAAGCGGAAGACGCCCGTGAGTCCATTTTGAAGTTTCATCCCAAGGCCACGGTTGACGTCATCTCAATGGACCTTGCGAACATCATGAATATCAAAAGCGCGGCCGAAGTTTTGAAGCGGCGCTTTTCCCAGCTGGATATCCTGATCAATAACGCAGGCGTGATGAGCCTGACCCGACAGGAAACTCGCGATGGTTTTGAAATGACCTTCGGCGTCAATCATCTCGGAACCTTCACCCTCACGCAGGCGCTTCTGCCTTTGGTCAAGGCCGCACCCGAAGGCCGCATCGTGACGCTTTCTTCCAAGCTGCATTATCGCGGACACATGCATTGGGATGATCTGAATTATAGAGCGAGGCCTTATAAAGGTTGGGAGGCCTATAATCAGTCCAAGCTGGCCAATGTTCTGATGACCAAAGCCCTGGCGCGGCGTCTGCAGGGAAGTTCGGCCTCGGCCTTTGCCGTGCATCCGGGTGTGGTCGCAACGCAGCTGGGTCGTGATTATCCGGGCTGGCTGATGTCGATCGCCAAGGTTTTTATGGTGACGCCGGAAAAGGGGGCGCGGACCTCGCTTTATGTGGCGACTGAGCCGGGCCTGCAGAAGCTCAATGGAGCTTATTTTGAAGCTTCAAAAGAAAAGAAGGCCGCGCCTGAGGCTTTATCCGAAGACAATCAGGAACGACTCTGGACTTTAAGCGAAGAGCTTACGGCCTAGTGGCAACGTGAAGATCACTGTGGACTACGAAGATGAGCGTCCAGCCACGGTAGTGGACTACCTCGATGGACCGTTCGACCTGATGAAAGTCAAGAAACTGATCGAAGATTGCGTTGAAGGTATTCTCGCTTCTTGAGTAAGTAGGCCCTCCGGGAGCCATCCTCACTTTCGCGTCAAAGCTCTTATCCCAAGTGGATTTGTCCGGCTTCTGTCGACATCCCATTCATTCACAAATTATGGCTATGCCCCGGGGCTTTGGGCCCAATCCGCTCGTTCTCATGAACGAAATGGAATTGAAGGACGCCTTTGCAATGCCAGTTCAGTTTGAGTTGCCAATAGGACATATATAAGTGGCTCCAATGATCGTGCGGGCAGCTGGCTACTCTATACTGAGAGTAATAGTGTCAGTATGTTACGCCTCACTGCAATAAATACCCAGGGTTTATGTCTCAACCACCGTCTTCTTCACTTTGCTAAAGAGAGTCAAAAAATGAAGTATTCCAAGTTTGTCGTACTTTCCCTAGTCCTCGTCAGCGCCTGCGGTAAAGAGACCAAAACAAAAACCGTGGTCGTCCAGGATCCCGAGCAAAGTAAACGTATCGCCGAACTGGAAGCGGAGAATAATGCCAGCGAGACTGCGCTTGCGCAAAAAGAAGCCGATGTTAAGGCGCGTATCGAAGCGGCCGTCAGTCAAGCCACCGAAGGCCTCGTGAATAAGCAAGAGGTCGATAAACTCGTCAGCGCTGCAGTCGAAAATGCTTTGAAGGACAAGCCGAGCGAAGAGCAAATTCAAGACAGAATCAAGAAAGCTGTTGCGGAAGCGCTTAAAGACACTGTTACGCCCTCGCAAGTGGAAGAACGTATCAATGCTGCGGTTGCAGAAGCCCTAAAGAAACGTCCCAGCGACGAAGAAATCCAAAAGAGAATCAACGCTGCCGTGGAGTTGGCCACCGCTGGCCTTTCGAATCCAGAACAGGTCAAGGCCGCAGTGGATAAAGCCGTGGCCGAGGCTCTGGCCAACACAACAACTGAAGAAGGCATTCTGAAAAGAATCGCTGACGCCGTCGCCGATGCTGTCAAAGGCCTCGTTCCCGAAGCGGACGTCGCTGGACGTATCAATAAGGCTGTCGATGAAGCATTGAAAGCTCGTCCGAGCGACGAAGAAATCCAAAAGAGAATCAACGCTGCTGTGGAGTCGGCTACTGCTGGCCTTTCGAATCCAGATCAGGTCAAAGCCGCAGTGGATAAAGCCGTGGCCGCGGCCTTGGCACTTGTGCCGACGGAAGCTGAAATTCAAGAGCGTATTAAAGCTGAAATCACAGCAGCCCTGGCCGGTGCCGTCCCCGAGACCGCCGTCGTCGAGCGTATCAACAAAGCCGTTTCGGAGGCCCTGAAACAGTCTTTGCTGGCTCGTCAACTCGAAGCTGCCAAGCGATTTGTGAACCTTGTCCAAAGCCGAAAAGGTATTATACACGCTGAAAATTCCAGCGGAGCTCTGGTGCCTACGGAAGTCACTTACTCCTTCAAGCTGGATGAAAGCAAACCATGTCAGCTCACCTTGACTGAAAAAATCAAACTGAACGGTTGGTCCTACACTTACTTCCTGAAGGTCGACAAAAACTATCGCTCGGATGTTATCAGGACCGAGGAAGGAGCAACGAAAATGGCAGGTATGAACCTGTTCCTCAACGGCTGGCTTCCTAACATCGCCTTCGAGGCCAATATCGATGGTGAAGTGACCTCCGATTTCGGCAAAGGTCCGTTCCTGAGTTTCAAAGCTGCCGAAATCGACTTTGTCAACTCGCTCGATAAATCCTTCGGCCTTCTGGTCGACGAGTGCGGCCGCTAATTTCAAACAAAACGATAAAGGTGAATAGATATGCAAAACACAGTTCAAGTAAGTCGCGTTCTTTATAAGTCGATCAGCTGCCTGCTTTTGAGTTCCGCACTGCTGAGCGCCTGCCAGGATACCACGTCGACGAGTTCCCCCAGCGTGACCGAAGTCGGAGGCACGCGCAGCAAACGTCAATCGATTGGCAACTGCTGGCTCTATTCCCAGGCCAGCTGGCTGGAATCCCTTTATTTCTCGAATCATAATGCTCATGTCGACGTTTCGGAGTCTTACTGGACTTACTGGGACTGGTATACGAGGTTAACCCAGGACTCTTACGAGGAGCTGGGAACCGCGAAAGATGAGGGTGGCATCAAATCTTTTGAATTCAACACAGGCGGTTCGTGGAACCGGGCTGTCTATCTCATGTCCAACTATGGCTTTTTGAGTGAAGCCCAGTTTGGTGTGGATGACTATAAAACAGAAAAGTCGGCCCTGCAGGCCGCGGCCCTGGTCGAAGTTCAAAAGGCTCTGCTCGAAGGCGGGGAACTTTTTAAGGCCGAAGATCGCACCAAGGAAAAAGTAACCGCGTTCCTTAACAAAGTATTCAAAGTCAACATGGACGACCTGCTTCCGCAAGCCGTGAAAAACCTGCAGAATGTTGAGATCGCCAACGGCCCTGTGAAGAAAGTCCTGGTCGAAGATCCAGCCAATAGCGGCGAGAGTGCGAGCCAGGAGTATAAATTCGTTCCGAAGTCGAAGGTTAAAGTTGCTCAGGCCATACAAACGGAATGGAGAACGGTTGGCTTTCCTTCTGCCGAAGGTGTTACCACGGCCGAAGGCCTCACGCCTGAAACCATTGCAGCTCGTCGCGCGATATTCAAACGCGTGATGCGTGCCTTGAACGATCGTCAACCTGTTCTTATGAGCGTTCACGTATTCTTCAACGGTCTGAGAGCCGACCCTGCCACGCGTCGGGGAATATTCGATTACAACACCTTGAGCCAGAACCTGCCCAGCCTGCCTGCTGACCAAGGCGGTCATATGGTTTTGTTAACCGACTATACCGTGAAGAATGCTCCTGGCGTCGGCAATCTCGGACGGGGCGATAAAAGTGAGGAAGAGAAGCTTGCCGCCCTTGAAGGCGAATTGGCAACTTTCGTCAGCAAGAACAGTTGGGGTTTTGCCCGTGGTCCCAGAGGCCTCTTTGATGGCGAGTCGGACTTCACGGCTGACTACCTGACGCTGCCAGCCGAGAAAACATACGGTGAAGAGAAAGTATTCGGCTCGACTGTGAGCAGTTTCGTCCTCCCGCGCGGTTATTAATTCCCAAAGGTATACTGTCCTGGAGAAGCATCTCCAGGACACGCCTCGCCTTTTTTTGATGGAAACCTGCCCACGGGTCTTTCGAGGCCGCATATGCCGTTGTTCATGATCTCTCAGCCTCTCTAGGCCGCCGGCGCCTCCCATATAGGCATCAGCAACGTCATGCGGATCCTTGGCGATATTCCGGCCCCGGCCTTTGCCGTGCGTCCGGGTGTGGTCGCAACGCAGCTGGGTCGTGATTATCCTGGTTGGCTGATGTCGATGGCCAAGGTTTTTATGATGACGCCGGAAAATGGAGCGGGACTTCGCTTTATGTGGCGACTGAGCCGGGCAGAAAAGAAGGCCGCGGCCGAGGCGCGCTCTTACGGTCTGATCGCAAGTGGATGCCTTTTGATGACCTCAGCATAGGCTCCTTCCGCTTTGATCAATTCAATCCCTCGCTCATAATCCCTGGCTAACTCTGCGCTCTGCGGCAGGGATTTGGGAAAGACCAGATAGGCCTTGTCTTCAATATAAGCGGGACGCAACGTGATGATATCATCCTCGGCCCCTGGAAACTCGGTGCTGAGATAGTAATGCAGCACCTCCGGGACGGCCAGATAAAGATCAATGCGGCCACGCATGAGCATCTGCATGCTCTGCTGAATGGACGAGTTCTCATAGACTTTGAGACAGCCTGATTCGAGCAGAGGGCGCCGGTGAAAGGATCCGATCAGGATGCCCACTGTCGCGGGACAGAGGCTCTTCAGGCCTTTGAATGGCCCCGTTCGTGAGCCTTTGAGTGCGTGAAAATAGGAATATGTGCGCCAGGCATATTGCGGATAGATGAAATCAAGAGTCCGCTCCTCCACATAGGATGCGCCGAGCAGCGCATCGTAACGACCTTTTCGGGTCATTTCGAGGGCTCTTTTCCACGGTAAAATCACAAATTCGGTTTCGTAGCCCACCCTCTTCAAGGCTTCGCTCGTAATATCCGCCAGTAAACCATTGCGTTCCATATCGGAACTTGTGAGTGGCGCCCATTCCGTGGCGGCAATGGTCAGCTTCTGCGTTTTCGCAAAACCTTCGGGCATGAGCGTGAAGAACGCAAGTGTAAGCTTGAGCAGACGATAATACATAACGCGCCTCACCGAGTCATCCGATTGGCCCAGCGTGGAAGTTAACATGGAATTTTCGAAGTTGGCACGAAGAGAAGAGCACAAATGCATAAAGACCCGTGGGGTGCGGGTCTCTTATCATTTTCGCGAAGCGCAGAGAAGGAGTCACGGACCGACAGGACGACAGGACTTTAGCCTTCCAGTTTATCGACGATCACCTGCACGAGCTCACCGGGTTTACTGTAGAACTCGGCAAAGGAATAGGTTTCGAGGAACCATTCACTGACCGGATCGTGCTCGGCTTCACGGGTTTTTTTCACGAGCTGCGGATATGTGCTGGTCAGCTCCAGCATACGGGCGAGCACGCCAGCGGCTTCAGGCTTGGCGCTCGGATATTTTTTACGAAGATAACGAATCATCAGGCTGATCAGCACGGGATCGAGTTTTTCAGCCAGAAAATAGAGATCGTTGGTTGGCAGCGAGCCCGCCTCTAATCCATCCAACCAACGGAGACTCTCGCGAACTTGAACCTGTGCATCCATGCTTACTTCTCCTTTACAAGGGACGATAGGGGTCAATGAATTGGTTCATACCGACCGATATACTGCTGGTGTTGGGCTCAGCCAGACTCCAGGCATAATCCACGCGGAAAACCAGTCGATTGACCTGCGGAACTGCCAGCCTCAGGCCTAAGCCTGCGCTCGCTCGATCGTTCTGTTTCCAATCCGAAAGTGCATACCCAGCCGCACCATAGTCGATATAGGTGGCGGCCTGCCACCAAACGTAACGGGAGCGGTGAAATATTTTCCGCAGCTCCAGGTTACCGTAGACCGCCTTATTTCCGTACATAACACCATCGGGTAGCCCACGAACCGAATCAAAGCCACCCAGAAAAAAGAGGCTCTGATAGGAACGATCATCGCTCAATCCCAGCCATTCATGAAAGGCGAGATTCCAATCTTCGTCCCAAAGCCCGTACCAAAACAACTCCTGTTCCAGACTCGCCTGGTTTTTTTCCTCAGACCAGGTGGGTCCGGCATTCAGAAGGACGCGCAGACCCTGCAAATTCTGCTGCAGGACAGCCATATCATCATAAACCAGCCTGGCCAAGAGACGTTTCTGATTTATGGGGCGCAAATCAAAATCATCCACGCCCGGAGCAGGTTTCTCCGTTTGCCATCCCAGCTGATGCTGCTGCCTAAAATTCACACGCAGTCCGGCCTGCCAGGGACTGCGAGGATTCGAACTCAGAGGGACCAGCGCTTCGGCAACCACGGCTGTGGCGCTGCCATAAATTCGAGCAACTTCCTGATCCTCCCTATCGTATACGCTACGAATGCGGTTGTCCCGCCAGAGTTCAAGATTTAAGTAATGACGACCCCCTCGCCAGCGCGGGGCACGGATCCACATGACCCCGCCGGTCGGGGCGGAGCCATAGGTTCGGCTTTCTGCACCCATGGTCCAAAGACTGCCAAAAGAATGGGTGTCATAAATGCCGGCGACAATCAGCGGTGTTCCACCCCCAAAGGCCCCGCGAATCACAGGAATAACGGTCCATTTTTCCCTGGCATCTATTTCGAGTTGATAGGCTCCTGGGTCCTTCTCCAATTCCTTCAAATGCACGGATACATCCTGAAAGACCTGAGTCGTGAGAAGGCGGGTTTTGAGCGTGTCGATGTCCGCGCCGCTCAGATCGCAGGGACATTGAAGCCCTGCATATTCCATGAGCCAATTGATATTGGTGCGGCCCAGACCTTTGATTTCAATCTGCTGAATATGGAAGTTGCCGCCTTGCGCAAAAGCCGCAGACGAGCAACCGATCCAGCCGAGAATCAGCAGGCCATGCTTTCGGATGAAATCAAAGATAGGGATCACCCTGATTGAGATAGTGTCTGACGTAGTCGTTCACACCGTCTTCCAGACTGTAAAAGGGCTCCTGATATCCGGCCACGGAACGCAGTTTGTTCAGATCAGCTTCCGTGAAGTATTGATACTGGTTTTGCAGGCTCGAAGGCATTTCAATCCATTCGAACTTCGGCTTTTTATCGAGGGCCGCGAAGACCGCGCGACCAAGGTCGGCGAACGTCCGTGCCTGGCCGGTGCCAAGGTTATAAAGGCCCGAAGGGATGCGGCGATGTTCCTTCCAGAAATGCAGCATGACCTTCACCACGTCCTTCACATAGACGAAGTCGCGGCGCTGTTCACCGTGTTCGATGTCGGGACGATGGGATTTGAAAAGGCGCAGGCTGCTCTTGTCACGAACCTGGGGAAAGGCATGGTAGACAACGCTGGCCTGTGGACCTTTGTGATATTCCTGGGGGCCGTAGACGTTGAAATATTTGAATCCATACCAAAAGGGCGGCGTTATTTTCTGCTTCAAGGCCCAGGCGTCAAAGAGCTGTTTGCTCCAGCCGTATTTATTGATCGGGCGCAGTTCGGGAATGCGCTCGTGTTCGTCCAGGAAGGTCGATTCCTCGGCGCCATAGGTCGCGGCCGAAGAGGCATAAAGAAAGGGAATATCGCGCTGCGCGCAGTAGTCCCAAAGTTTTTTGGTGAAGAGAACGTTGTTGTTCATCAGATAATCGGCATCACGCTCGGTGGTCGATGAGCAGGCGCCAAGATGAAAGACGGCTTCGAAAAGGGGATGTCCCGCTTCATCGAGCCAGTTGAAAAGTTGATCCTTGGGAACCACGTAGTCAATACGGCGTTTTGCAAGATTCTTCCACTTGTCGCCCAAACCGAGGTGGTCTGAGACGATGATAGTGTGGTGACCTTTCTCATTGAGCGCCCAGACCAAGGCACTGCCAATGAAGCCAGCGCCGCCGGTGATCAGTATCATCCTCTAAAACCCCTTTCTACAAGGCTTTTGCCAGCAGAACGGCTCGCGTTTGCAGGCCTAAATGATCTAGTATATACCTGCCTTGGCCGGAAATCGAAACTCCTTTGGCCAATAAAAAACGGCACTCTCAAACGAGGTGCCGCTTTTTTTTATACAAGCACGGGTCGCTTACTTTTTAAACGAGCGC
This sequence comes from Oligoflexus sp., assembly GCF_035712445.1. Classification (NCBI taxonomy): domain Bacteria; kingdom Pseudomonadati; phylum Bdellovibrionota; class Oligoflexia; order Oligoflexales; family Oligoflexaceae; genus Oligoflexus; species Oligoflexus sp. Next base: position 78,507 of record NZ_DASTAT010000140.1, read on the forward strand.
ACGTATTTGACGACTTCCGCGATCTCGGCATCGTTGAGTGCGGCTCCCCAGGGTGCCATGGTTGGGCTCAGACCGACGGACGCGCCGCCTTCCTTGATGACCTTGGTGATATGGGCGTCATCCACGGAAGCCTGCCACTTGGCATCTGTAAAGTTCCGCGGTTTGGGATTCATAGCGAGCGCGCCTGGGCCGCTGGCCGCACCATCGTTACCGTGACAGGCTGCGCAGAACTGATTGAATTTTTCCTGTCCAACCCCGCCACTGGCTCCACCGCTGCTGGCCACAGCTTTTGGTGCGGGCACCGATCCGTCAGGATTCAGTGTCTCGATAGCCTGATTGGCATTGGTCTCTTCCTGTTTGAAGCGCTCCTGTGCGGGCCGCGGGTCATGTTGGGCGGTACAGGATTTACAAGCGCTCAAGACCATCCCAACGGCAAGGGATGAAAGAGCCAATAGGGTGCGTCTGATTTTCATGCTTTCTCCTTTTGATGCGGTCCAGGGAGCCATGTATAGCATATTCAACCGGGGCACCAAAGAAAAATACGGACGAAAACACGGCCCCAGTCGCCGGTTTTTAAGCCCTTTGGTGCGCTCGTCTACCAGTTCCAGGTCAGACGAACTTGCGCAAAAGATTGGGCGCGCTGTCGCTTATCCTGACCCGGAGCAAAGTGATAGAGTTCATATAGTCTGTCATATTTTACAAAAAAGTTTTCCAGAAAAAGACTGAATCCGCTTTCATTGATATAGCCGATCCCGAAGGTGTCTTCACGCAGGCGAAGGCGGTCGTGATCGGTCCCCGCATCCAGGCAGCGGCCGTCGCGGCCCAGACCCTGGCAGGCACGCGCCCGGGCACCGGCTCTGAGTTTGACATCAAGGTCCTGGTGATGGAAAGCGAGCAGGTATTCCGCTAGAATCAAATAGGAAGCGCTGAAGGCGAGCGTGCGCTTTTCAATCTCGCTTCTCATGCCCCAGTGCTCGGCGAGAATTTCCGTAAGATCGAAGGGACCTTCCGAAGGATCAACCGCCGTGACATCCGCCGGTGTCTTGGGGCCGCGGATCAGGTTTTTTTGCAGCCCGATCGCGGCACGCAGACCACGGGCTTTGCGATGCTGTCCCGTGAGGATAAGAGAAAGCGCCTGGCGCTCATTTTTGAATCCTTCGCGGGCTTTCGCTCTTTGATCACGCGGGAGCCAGTAAAAGCTCTCCTCTTCCATGCTGTCGGGATCCATGGAATAAGCCCCTTGCCATTCGAGTCCCTCACTTATTTCGCGTCTGAGCATCAGAGCCAGATAGGCTTTATGATCACGATCCTTGAAGCGTTCGCCTTCACCGAGTCCTGCAATCAGAGTCCAGGAATTCGCGGGACGCTCCGTATCGATCACGCTCATGCGCAAAGCCGTCTGATTCCAGCCGCTATCCTGAAGAGCATGCGCAAAACTCAAACCGCTGGCATCGGGAATCAGTGTGGCGGCATTCCAGTTTTCGAGGCTCACTTCGACCGCATCACTGGCCCTGAAACGCAAAGCATAGCGATCAAACCAGGTGCGACGCGGCGGTAACCTTTGATCCAAACGATCATAGGTATCCTCCCACGTTGGTTTTTCAACAAGTCCCGGATCCCAGGCCAGCTGCAGCGAAAGCCGCTCGCTCAGGAAGGTCCGCAGTCCGAATTGAAAATGATTGAGTCGTGGGCATTTGGTACCACAGGTGACCTCGCCTTCCACGAAGAGACGTCGGGGTTCGGAGGCGTCTTCGGTTTGAGCATAAGCTGCGGTTCCCAGCATGCCCGTCACGAGCATGACTCCCGACGTCAGTCTTCTGACAAATGATGAGTACAATTTTTGACTCCCCGTCACGCTCTTGACTCCTGTCGTCAGGGCTCTGACGCCTTGCTTTGGTTCAATCCCCAAAAGAATCGACTTTATCCTATGACTATCGCAAACGCTCCGCAAGCGCTTGCTTTTGCAAGGATGCACGCAGCTTTTTACAGCTTCTCGTAAAAATTGGACGCGTCGAAGCCTTGGCACATCTCTTGTAATCCTGACCCTGGCTCAACAGGAGTATTTATGGCAGAAGAAGGCAAAAAAGAAGAGAAAGAAAAAAAAGAAGGTGAAGCCCCTGCCGAGGAAAATCCTGAGCAGGAGGCGAAGAAGCGCAAGAAGAAGCTTCTGATCTTCGCGATTCTCGGCGTTTTGCTGATCGGTGGAGCAGGCGCGGGTGCCTTCATGTTCCTGAGCGGAGGCAAAAAAGCCGACGAGCATGAAATTACGGCCAAAGGCACCGCGGGAAAAGCGGATGAACACGGCGGCGAGAAAAAAGAAGAAGGCAAAAAAGCCGACGCGCCCGCCGAAGATAAAAAAGAAGAAGGCAAAGGTGAAGAGAAGAAAGCTGAAGGAGCCGGAGAGCATAAGGAAGGTGAAAAGGCCGCTGAAGGGCAGGCTGAAGGCGAAAAGAAAGCCGACGGCACGGCAGCGGACAAAAAGGACGCCAAGCCCCAGCTTGATATTGATTTCGGCGACACCTATAAAATGGCTGGATTTAACATCAACCTCGGCAACGCCCTGGAAAACCGCTATGTGCGGCTCGAGATTTCCCTTGAGTATAAAGGCGGCGATGCAACCAAGCAGGAAATTGAAAAACGCATGCCCCAGCTCCGCGATGCCATCATCGGCATCCTGCAGCGGAAAACGCGAGAGTTCCTTCTGGCGCCGGATGGCAAGGAAGCGCTCCGCAAAGAGATCCTGACCCGGATCAATCGTTATATGAAGACCAAGGTCGAAGCGGTTTACATCACGGATATGTTGATCGAGTGAATGAGCGGTTCCCTTTGATCGAATCACGAGGAGTGGCTGATGAGTCAGGTACTGTCCCAGAGCGAAGTCGATGCCCTTTTATCCGCGGTCTCGGATAATCGCGTCGACTCCGATGATGATGGCGGCCCTGAGGGCCTACAGAGCGGCGTCGTCCAGTATGATCTGGCCAACCAGGACAGGATCATCCGTGGTCGTATGCCCACGCTCGACATCATTCACGACCGCTTCATCCGCCTTTTCCGGGTGACGCTGTCCAACGCCCTGCGGAAAATGGCCAACCTCAGCGTGAACTCGACAGGTCCGCTGAAGTTCTCGGAGTTCATGAACTCCTTGCCTTTGCCTTCCTGTCTGAACATTCTGCGCCTCGATCCTCTGCGCGGCGCGGCCGTGATGGTGATCGAATCGAAACTGCTCTATGCGCTGGTCGACAGTTTCTTCGGCGGCAACGATGTGCCTTACACCAAAATCGAAGGCAAGGACTTTACCCAGATCGAAATCAAGATCGCCCGTCGCGTGGTCCTTTCCGCGATCGACGATCTGGAAAAAGCCTGGGAACCCGTCTATCCCCTGAAGATCGGTTATAGCCGTACTGAAATCAACCCGCAGTTCGTCGCCGTCGTGCCGCCTTCGGACGTTGTGATCGCCACGACCTTTGACGTCGAACTCGAAAAGGTTTCGGGAACGATCAAGATCGTGATTCCTTATTCCACGCTGGAACCGATCAAATCCAAACTCTCGGTCGGTTTCCAGAGTGAGCAGCTCGAAGTCGACTTCATCTGGATCAACCGGGTGAAGGAGCAGATCATGCAGACCACGGCGAACATCGTCGTGAAGCTGGGGGAAGCGAACATTCAGGTGCGTGACCTCATGAACCTGGAAGTCGGCGACATCATACAACTCGATACTGATGCCACCATGCCGCTCAACGTGATGGTCGAGGGCATTCCCAAATTTAAAGGCATCCCTGGTCTTTTGCGCGGCAATCGCGCGATCCGTATCACTGAATCCATGTTTGAAAGCTGAGGAGTCTCGCGATGGCTGATGATTTAAATCCGGAAGATTTTGGTTTAGGTGGTGATTTGGACGACGCCCTTGCGGCCGCTGCTGGCGGTGACGACGGTGGTGGTAAAGGCGGTGGGGACAAGGACGAAAATATCGTCATGACTCCCGAGGACTCGCGCCTCGCCCGTACGGACTTTTCGAAGCTGAAGATGATCCTCGATGTCCCGCTGAAAGTTTCGGTGGAACTCGGCCGCACCAAGATGCTGGTGAACGATCTTCTGCAGCTTGGTCAGGGTTCGGTGATCGAACTCGACAAGATCGCAGGGGAGCCCATGGAGATTCTGATCAACGATAAGCTCGTGGCCATGGGTGAAGTCGTGGTGGTGAACGAAAAATTCGGTGTGCGTTTGACCGACGTCGTGTCGCAGTTTGGTCTGGGTGATATGAGTCATAACGCCTGATAGAGAGGGCTTTCGCATGTTGCGGTTCTTTGCTGTGGTCTTATTGATGTTTGGTACGCGTCTTTACTCGCAGGAAACTCCGGCGAGCCCGACGCTGATGATGATGGGTCCCATCGATGGCGAATCGGATCAAAAATCATCCATCATCACCGTGCGCTATGATAGCAAACCAGGCTTCCCCAAACCCAAGGTGGAAGCCATGGGAAGCTTCATCCAGGTGACTCTGCCCAACACCATGGTGCCTAAGCCAGGGCAGTTCGTCGAGGCCAACAGTCCCTATATTCGCAAGTTCGCCGCGTTCCAGCTCGATGAGCAGACGGCGGGTTTGCGTCTCTTCGTAACCAAGGAAGCTGCGCACCTCGTCGGCGCTGTGACCACGGATATCCTGGAAAATCGCGTCGTCGTCATGCTCGATCATGCCGAAGCGGAAAAGCAGCTGCTGGCGCATTTTGATGGCGTTCCTGTCACGGGTGGTCCGACGGCGGAAGAGGTGGTGCAGAAAACGGAAGTGCGCAGCGATATTCCTGATCCAGCCAAAACCCAGGTGGTGGCCAAGGAAGCCCCTGCAAAAGCACAGGCAGCGGCTCCTGCTGCGGCAGCGGCCCCTTCCTGGAGTGATGGTCTTCAGGAAAAGCTGGTGATGGTGACCATTTTCATGGCGGTGATGCTGGCGCTGATGATCGGTATGAAGAGCTGGCGCCGCGTGATGACCAAAATGCCCGGCGCTCCCGTCCAGGATTATTCGCTGAAAACTCTGGCCACGCATGCTGTGGGTCCCAAGCAGAAACTCACCGTCGTGCAGGTCGGCCAGGAGCAGATTCTGCTCGGAGTGTCCCCGGACAATATCAATTTTCTGACCTCGCTGAAAAATCCCAACGATGCGCAGCCGCGTATGGCGATTGATCCTGCGCTGTTTCAAAAGCAGGCTCTGCCGAAGGAAGCGCCGGTTCGTCGTTCGGGTCCCGTTCTGGATGATGTGCCTCCGCGTCCGGCAGCCCGTCCGCGCTCGACTCCCAAGACGGATCTCCCTGAGCCAGGCAGCGCCATTTCCTATGGCATCGGGGATCAGGGTATCAAGAATATGAAGCCTTCGTCGCGTCAAGCGGAAGAGCCCAGCAGTGTCGATGATGTGACGCGCATGATTCGTAAAAAACTGCGTGATCTTCCCAAAGTTTAAACAGGGTTTGGCATGACCGTTTCGGGTGTAAAAAAAGGTCTTTTCTGGGCGCTGCTCGCGCTGCTCGTGAGTGGCCGCGCCTATGCGGATACCAAGATTCCTGGGCTCAACTTCAATATCTACGAAGTGGATGACCCGGATGCTTTCGTACCTGCGCTGAAGATCATCGCGCTCCTCACCATCCTGGGCGTGGCGCCGGCGATCCTTCTGATGATGACCTCGTTCACCCGCATCGTGGTCGTGCTGAGTTTTGTGCGCCAGGCCCTGGGGACCCAGACCATGCCTCCGAACCAGGTGGTGCTGGGCCTGTCCCTGTTTTTGACTTTTTTCACGATGGGTCCTGTTATTGATGTGATTCAGGAAAGGGCACTGACGCCTTACCTGGAAAAAGCCATCACCCAGGAGCAGGCGCTGAAAGAGACGCTGGCCCCGCTAAGGACCTTTATGCTCCGCGAAGTGAAAGAATCCGATCTTCAGGCTTTCTTCAATATCGCCAAGCTGCCGAAGCCCAAGAGCATGGATGAAGTTCCGATGCGGGTTCTGATTCCATCCTTTGTGGTTTCGGAACTGAAGACGGCCTTTCAGATCGGATTTTTGATTTATATCCCCTTCCTCGTCATCGACATGGTGGTGTCCTCGATCCTTATGGGTATGGGGATGATGATGCTGCCGCCGACTGTGGTGTCGCTGCCCTTTAAGCTGGTGCTCTTCGTGCTGGTGGATGGCTGGGGACTCATCGTTGATTCTTTGGTTCGCAGCTTTTCCCTTGGATAAAGGAGTCCTTCCATGACTCAACAGACAGTGCTTGATATCGGCTGGAACACGATCTGGGTCATGATCAAGATCTCGTCGCCAGCCCTGCTCGCCACCCTTGTGATGGGTCTTCTGATTTCCATTTTTCAGGCGGCGACCCAGATCAACGAACAGACGCTTTCGTTCATTCCCAAGATCCTGGCCATGGCCGCGGCAATGATCATCTGCGGCCCCTGGGTTTTGCGCACCATGATGACGTTCACGATCAACCTGATTCGCGATATTCCGAACCTCGTTCACTGAAGGGTCGGTATGATTTACGGCATCACAGTCGAAGCGATCCTCACGGCGGCCCTGATCTTCATCAGGGTCAGTGGGATTTTATTCGCGCTGCCGTTCATCGGGGATCAGCCGACGCCGGTTCGGGTGCGCATCCTGCTCAGCGTGGCTCTCACCTTTACCATGCAGGGTCTGGTGCCCACGGATTGGCTGGTGGACTTTCCACAGGATCCTTTGCTTTATATGATCCTCGTGATCAAAGAGATCTGTATCGGCCTTTTTATAGGCTTTGTGGCCCGCATTGCCTTTGATGCCATCATCATGGCGGCGAGCCTTGTCGGCTTTCAGATGGGTTTTGGCGTGGCCGACCTTATGATGCCGGATGCCGATGTGCAGATGAACGCGTTCACGGCGTTTCACCGCGTGATCATGCTCATGATCTTTCTTGGATTGAACCTGCATCACATCTACCTGGATGCCATGGTTCGCACGTTCACCCTGATTCCAGCCGGCGGGATTGCACCGCAGATGGAAATGGGGCGCTTTCTGATTGATCTGACGGCGGGAATGTTTCGCGTGGCCATGCAGCTTTCCGCTCCGGTCCTGGTGGCCCTGATGTTCACCAATACCGCCCTGGGTCTGATTGCCCGCACGGTACCCCAGATGAACGTTTTCACGATGAGCTTTCCCATAGGCTTTTTCGTGGGTCTTGCTGTTTACATGGCCTGCCTGCCCTTTTTTCCAGGCTGGGTCACGCAACATTTCAACACGTCCCAGGAGCAGATTCTTCTGACTCTTAAGGGCATTGCCCCATAAGGTGAGCGATGGCTGCCGAAGATGATGGCCAGGACCGAAGTGAAGAAGCGAGCCCCGAGCGACGCGACGAGTTCCGTGAGCGCGGTCAGATCGCTGTGTCCCGCGAAGTCACATCGGTTTTGGTGCTGGCTGCGGTCATCGGTATGTTCGGCTATTACCTGATGTGGCTGATGCATCGACTGCAGCACTTCATGATTTCCCATTTTCAGCATCTGAGTACCGAACAGGTGACCAGTAAAAGCATCACAGGGTATTTGGGAGAAGTCGGGCGTGAGCTTCTGATTATGATTACGCCGATCTTCATAGCAACGACGGTGGCATCGGTTGCCGTCACCTTCTTTCAGACGCGATTGAACTGGTCCTGGCAAAAATTGGCTCCCGATTTCACGCGGCTTGATCCTTTCAAAGGATTCATGAAGACCTTCAGCATGGATTCGGTGGTCGAGCTTTTGAAAAGCGTGGGCAAGATGCTGATCGTCGGGTGCATGACCTATACCATCCTTCAGGGTGAATGGGTGAAGATGCCCGGCCTTCTGCATATGACCTATCTGCAGTCCTGGGCTTACTGGACATCCATGACCAAGACCCTGATCTGGTCCGTGATCGGTCTGCTCCTCTTTTTGGGTGCGGCTGACTTCCTTTACAACTTCTTCAGCCTTGAAAAGAAGATGAAGATGACCAAGCAGGAAGTCAAAGATGAATACAAAAAGCGGGAATTGGATCCCCATGTCAAAGCCAAGATGAAGCGCATGCAGCGGGAGATGTCGAGCGCCAAGACCATTGCGGCCACACGCACGGCGACGGCTGTCATCACCAACCCGACTCACTTTGCGGTCGCCATTTATTATGAACTGGGCATGGGTGCCCCCATCGTCGTGGCCAAAGGCCAGGATCTGGTTGCGAAGCAGATGAAGGAAGTCGCCAAGGAATCGGATATCCCGATCATCGAGAACAAGCCCCTGGCGCGAACTCTTTTCAAGGTTTGCAAAGTCGGCCAGGAAATACCTGAGTCTCTTTACAAAGCCGTGTCCGAAGTTATCCGTTACGTGTTCCTGCTCAAAGGTAAAAAACTCAGTCGGAAATAGTAGGAGCTGATCAATGGCCGGAGCCGCCGTCGAAAAAACTGATGGATCCAATTCGGTCCTGAAGTTTTTAAAATCGCCTGATGTCCAGTTTGCACTGGCTCTGGTTGCGATCATTTTCACCATGATCCTGCCTTTGCCGATGTGGCTACTGGACCTCCTGCTGGCGACGTCCGTGGCGTCTTCTCTGATGATTCTTTTGACTTCGGTCTATGTTCGCGACACCATGGAATTTTCCACCTTCCCCACCGTCCTTCTTGTGACCACTCTTTTCCGTCTGGGTCTGAACGTCGCGACCACCCGTAGTATTTTGCTTGAGGCGCACACCGGACACGTCAGTTCCGTGATCAGTTCGTTCGGTAACTTTGTGATTGGTGGGAACTACTTTGTCGGTTTTGTGATCTTCATCATACTGGTTGTGATCAACTTCATCGTTATCACCAAGGGTGCGGGACGTGTCGCGGAAGTGGGCGCCCGCTTCACCCTGGATGCCATGCCCGGCAAGCAGATGGCCATCGACGCCGAACTGAACGCCGGTCTCATCGACCGCAAGGAAGCGCGCGAGCGTCGGCAGAAGATCGAACTTCAGGCTGATTTTTATGGTGCGATGGACGGTGCTTCGAAATTCGTACGCGGTGACGCGATTGCGGGCATCATCATTACGGCGGTCAACATCATCGTGGGTCTGATCCTGGGTGTAGGCTTCCATGGGATGAGTTTTCAGGATGCCGCCCAGCTTTATACGCTGATGAGCGTCGGTGATGGTTTGATCAGTCAAATTCCTGCCCTGATCATTTCAACCGCAGCCGGTATCGTGGTTACCCGAACCGGCAACAATGAAGACGGTCTTTCGGCGACCGTGAACAATCAGCTGATGAACTACCCAAGGGCCATCTTCATCTGTTCGGCCCTGCTTGCCATCATGGCTTTGGTCCCGGGTCTGCCCACGATTCCCTTTGGAATACTCGCCATCGGGACGTTCTTTTTGGGTCGCTATTCGGTGCAGATGGCCTTCGAGAAAAAAGAGGCGGAAGAGGCCAAGGAGCAGGAAGCGCAGAAGGATCCCAAAAAGGATTCGATCGAATCCCTCCTCCATATCGAAGCCCTTTCGCTCGAAGTGGGTGTCGGCCTGATCCCGCTTGTGGATTCCCAGCAGGATGGCGAGGTGCTGGAACGCATTGTTTCCGCCCGGAAGCAGTTCGCGCAGGACATGGGTATCGTCGTGCCCATGGTGATGGTGAAGGACAATATTCAGCTGAAACCAGGGGATTATCAGATCCTTCTGAAAGGCAACTGCATAGGTCGCGGCAGTCTGATGGCCGATTATTTCCTGGCCATGGATCCCGGCGATATCGTGGAACCGATCGATGGCATTCCTGGCCGCGAACCGGCCTATGGTTTGGAAGCCGTCTGGATCAAGCCCACCCAAAAAGAGGAAGCCAGTTTCCGTGGTTACACCGTGGTGAACTGCGCAACCGTGATCGTCACGCATTTGACGAAGCTGATCGAAGAGCATGCCGCGGAACTGCTCGGTCGCCAGGAAGCGCAGAACCTTATCGAAGGGCTCAAAGAGGAAGCGCCGAAGGTGGTCGAGGAAGTCATCGGCGGCGATCGCCTCAGTCTTGGTGAAGTGGTGCGAGTCCTGCAAAATCTCCTGGCGGAACGCGTGAGTGTCCGTGACCTTCGCACCATTTTTGAAACGCTGGCTGATTATTGCCGGTCGATCAAGAACCCGGATATGCTCACCCGTTATGTACGCAAAGCCCTGGGCCGTGGTATTATTAAGAAGTACATGACACCCGACGAAAGACTGGTTGTGATCACTCTGGATCGCGCTATCGAAGACCTGATTGTGGCTGGACTGCAGCATCGGGAAGATGGCTCAACCTCCCTTCAATTGGAACCGGAAATGGCCCAGCGAATCCTGAACGGAATCGCGGAAACCCTTGAGGCCTTTCAGACGACGGGCACTCAGCCTGTGATCCTCTGCGGTTCACTCATTCGTTGGGATATTCGCCAGCTCGTGAACAGGTTCATCCCTGGTGTGGTGGTTCTGGCTTTTGATGAAATTCCTGCAGGCACCCAGACCAAGTCGATCGGCATAGTCAGACTCTAAGACTCACAGAAAGGAGGAAACGTGGACGTCAAAACCTTTGAAGCTTTTTCGATGCGCGACGCGCTCAAGGCTGTCAAAACCCACTTTGGCAATGACGCAGTGATCCTCAATACGCGTGAGAAAAAAATCGAAGGCGCCAAAGGTAAAGTCTACGAAGTGACGGCTGCGAAAAACAGCCAGGCCTCGGTGATGGGAGCCAGCCGCGGTCATCAGGATAGCAGCCAGATCAAAGACAACCTCGTTGAGCTGGTGGAATACTTCAAGACCCTGGAACGTTCCATCAAATCGCTCGGTGAAGACATGGCTCGTCGGCAGGATCTTTTCCGACTTGATGCCGGTCTTCATGAACTCAGGACCGTCGTCTATGATGAGCTGGCAAAATCCAAGGGATCCTTTGTCGAGGGCATGAATCCGACCCTGTCCAGGATCTTCCAGCGGCTGAAGATGATGGGCCTTGATGAAGCGGAAATGACCAAACTCGCTGATTTCCTGAAGGCCCTGCCGATCGAGAAGACCAGCGATCCTGAGCAGCTGTTTCAGACCTATCAGGCCCAGGCCATACGCTGGATGATGAAGCGCATTAAGGTGGCGCCACCCTGGAACCCTGTGATGGGGGAAAGGGCCGTGCATGTCCTGGTCGGATCGTCCGGCAGCGGCAAGACGTCGGCGGCCGCGAAGATCGCCCATCATTATAAAACGGATCACAAGCAGCGTGTCCTCCTGGTGGCCTTTGACAATAAGCGCATTGCTGCCCGCGAGCAGCTGCGCGTGACGGCCAAGGTCCTGGGCATGCCCTATGAGTCGATCGAACGTCCTCGTGACCTGCTCGATATTCTGGAGAAGAAAAAGGACTGGGACCTTGTCGTGGTGGATAGCGCTGCGGAGTGCCCCCGTTCCAAGGAAGACCTTGGTGATCTCCTGGATTTCCGCGATGTGGAGCTGCCGGTCAGTTTTCATCTGGCACTCGGCATGACGGAAAAAGAAGTGCAGATGGATCGCATGATCCGCGGATTTTCCCACCTGGGCCTATCGAGTCTCATCTTCAATCGCCTGGATGAGTCGTGGAGTTATGGCGAGATCTTTAACCTGAGTCTGCGTTGGAGCCTCCCGATCAGTTTCTTTGGAGTAGGCCGCGCCGTACCCGAAGATCTGGAGCGCGCCAGTCGGGAACGTGTTGTGGAAAGAATATTTGGTTTATGAGAAAGGGCAGTTCATTGAACCTCGAAGGAAAGCCAGCCGATCGACCCTGGATTATCAGCATTGCCAGTGGCAAAGGCGGAGTCGGTAAAACGCTCACGACAGTGAACATGGCTCTCGCGGCTCGTCGCCTCGGACTCAGCACCATGATCCTCGATGGCGACTTTGGTCTGGCCAATGTCGATGTTGTGATGGGCATGCGTGCCCGCTACAACCTCGTCGATGTTCTGGAATCCCGATGCGAACTTAAAGACATTATCCTGGAAGGCCCCCTGGGTGTCCGCATTATTCCCGGTGGTTCGGGGCTGGCTCAGCTGGCGGATTTGAAGCTCGTCCAAAGGGTGCAGCTCCTTGACAAAATCGCTGAAGTTTCCAAGCCTTATCAGTTGCTCCTGATTGATAGCGGCGCCGGAATCTCCAGTAATGTCCTGCACTTGAATTCGATCGCAGACGAGATCATGGTAGTCACCACGCCCGAGCCCCATGCTCTGACCGATGCTTATGCCTTCCTCAAAGTCATGCACGAAAACTATGGCCGCAAGAACTTTAATATAATCGTGAACCAGGCGATATCAGAGGGCCAGGGACTCAAGATTTATCAGCGTGTCGCCGATGTAGCGAGAAGATTTCTCGAAATAGATCTTCATTTGGCGGGAACTGTTCCCAAAGACGCCCTGGTTGAGCGTTCGGTCATGATGCAAAGGGCAGCAGACGAACATATTACCCACACGCGTTCAGGACAGGCATGGAATGAAATTACTCGCAAAACTCTTGAGAGACTCACGGAATATCGCGAGCCATCCGGGAAGCGCGGCTGGCAGGATCTGATGTTTCCGCAACAGACGTTGCGCAGCGTAAACGCCATCTAGCCTTGAGCACACGAAGGGGGGCAATCCAGTGAAGGGACTTGTCAAGCGCTATAAGCAGGATACCAAAGGCGTTGATGGCAAACTTCGGGACCAGCTGATCATGGACTACGCTCCACTGATCCGTTTTGTGGCCCAAAGAATTGCAGCACGTCTGCCATCGAATATAGATATCGACGATCTGATCAGCGCCGGCGTGATCGGTTTGATGGATGCGATCGAAAAGTATGATCCCTCCCGGGATAACAAGTTCAAAACCTACGCCGAATTCCGGATCCGCGGGGCCATCCTCGATGAGCTTCGTTCGCAGGACTGGGTTCCACGCTCGGTGCGTGACAAGGCGAAGAAGATCGAAAAAACCTATGCCGAGCTTGAGCAGAAATTCGGCCGCGCGGTGTCCGACAAGGAGCTGTCCAAGGCTCTCGGGATCGAGCTGGATGAATACTATGACATGATCGCGAAGGTGAAGGCCGTCACCCTTCTTTCGATCGACGAGCTTTCGGGCCCGAACCAGCAGGATCGCAAGAGCCTTCTGGAATGCCTGGAAAACGTAAGTTCCAAGAACCCCTTCACCCAGCTCAAGAGCAAAGGCGTTCGGGAACTCCTGGTCAAGCACATCGAAGAACTGCCTGAGAAGCAGAAGCTGGTTCTTTCGCTTTATTACTACGAGGATTTGAACCTGAAAGAGATCGGCAAGATCCTGGAGGTCACCGAGTCCCGTGTAAGCCAGCTGCATACCCAGGCGGTGGAAAAGCTTCGGTCGCGTCTGAAACCTCTTTTATCAGATTAATGGAGTCCTGATATGTCGATTCTCAAGCCTGATCTGAAGATCCTTGTGGTGGACGATTTTCCCACGATGCGGAGAATCGTCAAGACTCTTCTGAAGCAGAACGGCTTCAATAACTTCACCGAAGCTGAAGACGGCGAGCAGGGTTACCGCGCGCTGCAGGAGCACGGTGATTTTGAATTGATCGTCTCTGACTGGAACATGCCGAACATGACTGGTCTTGAATTCCTGAAGACCGTGCGTGCCGATCCCAAGTTCAAGCACCTCCCTTTCCTGATGGTGACCGCGGAAGCGGAAAAGGAAAACATCATCGAAGCTGTCAAGGCGGGCGTGAGTAATTATATTGTGAAGCCCTTTACAGGACAGGCTTTGAAGGATAAGCTGGAAAAGATAGACCAGATGCTGAAGAAGCAAAAGGCCAAGTGATCCTAGGTTTTTTGATCCCAGGGAGGGTGATGGATGAGCCAGGAGAATGAAGAAAATCCTTTGTCGTTCAATGAAGACCTTGTGAAAAAGTATCCACGCTCGAACCGCCGTCTGAGTTTGAACGTGGCCCGCTACGGAATCAATTCCGAAGTGAATCCCGAGGAAGGCCTGACGGTTCACATCAGCCCCTATGGTCTTCAGTTCCGCGTGACTGAGGACTATGAAGAGGGCGACCTCCTGAAGATTCACATCAATATGCCTGATTACTGGGAACGCAAGCAGCGTTTCGTGGATTACAGCCGCATTGATACTCCGGGCAACTTCAAGATTCTCGCCAAGGTCGTGTCGACGGAAGATGTCGGCAAGCGCGGCAAGAAGAAAATCGTTCTGGTCCGTACCGTGAATATGGACGAGATTGACGAACAGGTTCTGAAGGCCTTCCTGCAGGAAGGTTGAGCGACGCAGACGAAGGCCTAACGACGCAGACGAAGGTTGAGCGACGCAGACGAAGGCTAAGTTAGACCCAGGAGCCTCCGCATGAACACCATTTTACTTGTCATCCTGATTGCGATGGATCTGATTCTGGTCGGGGCCGTGATGATGGCCTTCCGTCGCCGGAATCAGGCGGAGCCTATTGAACTTCTGCGGGAGATTCATGAAGAGCAGCGCCTGTTAAAGGAGCTGCGGGACTCCGTGCGGGATGAGCTGGTCAGTCGTCACGCGGATATGAAGAATCTCTATGAGAAAGTCGCAACGATGGCCACCGAAACGGAAATCGGTCTGAAGTCGAGCGGTAGTCTTCTGGCTCATGAAGTGGCGTCGGTGGTTGCGGATGTCACGCAGCAGATTCAGGAGCCTTTGGCCAAGGCTCAAAAGCAAAGAACCGTTTTGAGTTCCGTGATTCAAAAGAGTCGCGAAGAGCGCCAGATCCTGCAGAAGGCCATTGCCCGTGCCGAGCAGCTGGCCCGCTTTTTCGATAAGAAAATCCCCTATCAGGAAGTGCTGGCCGAGATCGAAGACAAAAAGTACGTCGATGCCCGCTTTCTTCTTTCCAAAGGTCTTTCCACCGCCCAGGTCGCCGCTGAACTCGGCATGCCTGAGTCGGATGTGAACCTGATCGCCTCGATGGCTTAAATCAAGCCGTTTTCCCGCAGAAAATCCAGGATATCCTGGGGCAAATTCTTGCTGTATTCCGCCAAAACCAAATGCCCGACATCCGGCAGCGCTTTCATCTGAGCGCCCGGGATCAGGCGCTGCAATTCCTCGCCCGCGGCGAAGGGAATGATGCGATCGTCCTGGCCGTGAATAATCAGTGTGGGGCAGCGGAAATTTCGCGCCATGGGTTTAGTGTCGACGCCCTGCATGGCCCTTCGCTGCTGATCGGCCCGCTCTTCAAAATGATCGGCGGTGATCCCCTGCAGAATCTGTTTGGCCATGGCCTGCACCAGGAGCTTATTGCGATGCAAGAAGCTCTCGGTGAAATAAGCCTGAAGCTTATGATAGACGCTTTCCTCGGTATGACCCCAGGGCGTAAACGCAGCGGGTGCCAAAGACGATTCCGCGCTTCCGGTCGAGACAAGGATCAAGGCCTGCACACGATCCGGCACCTTATGCGTCACGATCTGACTCACAAGTCCGCCCATGGAAAGACCCATCACCACCGTCTTATAAATGCCAAGATGATCCCAAAGCTGAATGAGGTCATCGGCGATATCAGCGAGCGTAAAGTCGGGACCATTTTTCGTTTCCCCGGCACCCCGGTTATCGAAAAGGAGGCAACGCAGACCCTGCTTCACCAGATTGCCTGCCAGCAGGCGAAAATCGCGGCTGCTGCGCGTATGACCGTTGACCAGGGTCAGCCAAGGGCCTTCGGTTCCGAGCGTCTCATAATAGATTTCAGCGCTATCACGCGGCATGAAGGGCATAAGGGTTCCTTCCCAAGGTCAGTCCGAGGGGCAGGATAAGCGAAGTTTCCAGGGAAATTAAGCTGATTTTTTGGCAAGTCCGCGGGCCTGCTTCACATCCCGTATCAATTGCGGCTCGGGTTTCACGCCTTTGGCCTTGAGTTCCCCGACCACTCTGGCGATCGCGACATAGGCCTTTTCAAAGGTCGGCTCGGATGTATAGCTGGCTGCGAGTTCTTTCAGGCTTTTGTCCAGGGCGCCTTTTTTGCGATAGGCCAGTCCCAGATTGTACTGCAGAAGATACAGGCGGGCCTTGTCGGCCAGCATGCGCATGGCATTATTATAGGTGATAATGCCCTTATCAAAATCCCCTTTGGCCACCTGGGAGATGGCGAGGTTATTGAACACACGGGCCAGTTCGTTGCCATTTTCCGTCTCGGCGATCAGCTGCTCCGCCAGCGAGAAGTCGCCTTCCTTGAAAGCGAGCGTGGCCATCTGGTCTTTGCATTCCTGATTGCCGGGATCTTCATCCAT
Organism: Oligoflexus sp.; assembly: GCF_035712445.1. Lineage (NCBI taxonomy): Bacteria > Pseudomonadati > Bdellovibrionota > Oligoflexia > Oligoflexales > Oligoflexaceae > Oligoflexus > Oligoflexus sp. The sequence continues at coordinate 94,719 of NZ_DASTAT010000140.1, forward strand.
GATGTCCTTGAAGACCCTGCGCGCATCATCATGACGATCGGCCTCAATATAGGCGCTACCGAGATTGATCTTGTTCGAAATATTCTTCGGCGAACCCTTCACCAGTTTTTCAAGGATCGTGATCGCTTCATCATGCTGACCCTTGCGGGACAGGATACGGGCTTTCAGCTGCATGGCCCGGTTGTTGTCGGGTGCATTGCGCAAAGCATCGTTCACGCATTTTTCAGCCTTGTCAATCTTCGCAAGACCCATGAAAACTTCCGTCGCCGCGAGCAAAGCCCGGGTTTGGAAAGGACCAGGACTGAAAAGATCGTCGGTGAACATCTTATAGGCTTCACCTGGGGAACCGTCCCATACGTACATTTCGATCTTGCGAAGCTGATTTTCACGGGGATCGAGATTTGATTCGTAGGTGACGATGCTCGTAATCATGTCCTTGACCTGCTGACGGTCAAAGGGCAGCGATAGGATATTGGTGAAGCCGAGATCTTTGGTCAGCTTCACATCATCCGGGGCCATGCGTTTGGAGTAGATGATGCATGGCACGAAACGGCGCTTTTTCTTGGCTCGTGCTTTTTGGATGAATATTGTGCCCGGCATGCCTTTCAGCTCCCAGGCCACAATATAGAACTGGACATGATTCTTATCCGCTTGAATCAGGGCGTCATCGCCGGTCGGGCAGATCGTGATGTTGGAATAGCCGAGCTCCTTCAGCAGCATCTCGAAAAAGAGGGTGTTGCCGGTGCTATCATCCAAAATCATAAAGCGATCAATTGCCATGAGCCTACCCCAATGAGGAAACAAGTCCGCGAAGGTCAATCGGCAGGCGGTGCATGGACTTTATGGAAACATTCTAATAGGCGGAAATCACAGCCGAACTGTCAACATCCGCGCCACCCATGGGCAGCGGCTGCTGGCGGCGCAGGCTGATATAAGGAATGACGCCCAGAAGATTCAGCAAAAGCTGGGAAATGATATAAAGATTGAAGACGGTCGCGCCATGATCCAGGCCGATCATGTTGAAAAGCTTATCGAAGGCCACGTGCCCGACGCCCAGGCCACCGGGTGTGACCGGTACGGCCGTCGTCAGAACACCGACGGGAAAAATCGAAGCGATGCGACCGAAATCCGGGGCATCACCCAGAATTTTGGTGGTGATGAGATAGAAAAAACCCAGGCTGAGACCCTGAATAGCCAGCGAAAGAATGATGCTGCGGGCTATGGCTCCGCGGGCATAGCGGTAGGTGCGCAGCGCATTATAAAGCTTATAGAAGAGGCCAATGCCGGGAATCGGCAGCGAAAGGAAGCGCAGAAAGGGATCGCGTCCGCGGTAGTGATAGAGGGCCGCTGCATAAAAAAAGACAAAGCCCAGACTGATCGCGCCCATCATCGTCACCAGCGGCAAAAGCCTGGGATCGTCAATGAGGTCGGTGAGGCTTGGGAGCATGAAGATCCAGCCGATCAGAAAAAGACCGCTCAATCCCACAATGCGATCGAGCAAAACAGTCATCATCGCCTGGGTTTTGGATTTTTCCTTGTTATCACGAATCACATAGGCAAGTTTAATAATGTCACCCCCAACGGCACCGGGCATGACGGTATTGAAGAAAAAGCCCGTGATCTGCAGCTGGATCGCTCTTTTCCAGGTGATTTTGTAGCCTGCGCCTTCGAGCAGAGTTTTCCATCTCCAGGTTCCCATCCCGCAGGCGGCTATGAGCCAGTAGCCAATGGATGCGGCCAGCAGGTCATATTCAGTGGCAAATCGGCGCATTTGAGACAGATCAATCTTGCCGGAACCCACCAGCCAGGTGATGAGAGCCGCGGCCAGGGAGAGCTTTAAGACCGTGATGAGTATGGGTTTCATTCGAAGCACGTAAATGCTCCTCCGTCTTGTTCAGTCCTATGGGGAACTCATTGTAAATAAATTGCCTGGACTTGTCGCGGGTTAATAGCGCCCGCCCCCGCCCGAACTCATAGCTTACTCAAGAGTGTCGATAATCCAGCGAGGCCTGCTTTCAACGTTAAGCGATGGTAGCCATGGACATATTTTTTAGAGACAGGGATGTCAAAGTACTGGTCGTGGACCCGTCCGGGGCATCCCGTACACTTTTGTCCGAAGTCATTCGCAGTCTAGGCTTTGCTGACGTGAACGGTGTGCCCAATCTCAAGGACGCCTTGAGCGTGATGGAAGTGGAAAAGGTTCGCTGGCTGATTACGCCCGTGTTTCCCGATCAGCATGAAAACCTCCTGCAGGTGCTTAATCTTTACACCTCAGTTCCTGAATTGCATCAGCTGCGGGTGTCCGCCTTGGTTGAAGAAACGGAAATGGATCTTTTGCCCGCCTGTTTTGAACGTGGGCTGCTTTCCTATCATAAAAAACCTTTTACGAAAGACTCGCTCATCAATGAGCTGAAGGACTTTCTGCAGCGCTATGAAAAATTCAACTGGCGTTCGAGCCAGATGGCAGGATCCTATCTGCGGCAGAATCTTCTTTATCTGGGACTTTACGATGAGCTGTTGGCCTTTGAACGTCAGCTTTTGAAATTTTCACCCGCGGATCTGGGCCAGTATCTGAACCTTGCCGTTCCCCTGGCCAAGACCGGAAAGCTGGATGAAGCCAAGGCCATCCTCTCGCAGCTGAAGAAGATTGATAACTCCCTGGATGCCTCCATCAAACAGATCTGCGCGACCTATCTTCCCGGCGAAGACCTGTCCAGCGTCAGCGGCGTGGGTATGAACATGCTGGGTCTGAAGACGGCCATTGTCCTGGACAGTGACACCTCGATTCGCACGGAAATTCAAGCGGCGCTGCAGGAAATGGGTGTGGAGAATATTCACGCCTTTGAAGACGGGATCAGTGCGCATGAGCACATCAAGCAGCACAACAATCCCGACCTCATCCTTCAGGAGTGGCGGGTTCCCAAATTAACCGGACCACTCTTCCTGCAAAGAGCCCAGGAGGAAGGCGCGAAGGCGACTCCAGTGATTCTGGTCAGCTCACTTGTACAAAAAGAGGACATTCCCTTCGTGCGGGAAATGGGTATTGCCCACACCCTGCAAAAGCCCTTTCAGCGCAAGGAACTCGTTCAATCCATCATCTGGACCGTGCAGCAGGATCGGCAGCCGACCGAGCAGAGCAGCATGGAGCGTAAAATGCGTCAGCTGCTGCAGGAGCGGCATTTCGATGAAGCTGCCAAAATCAAGGAACGATATATCTCGGACGCCACCATCAATGTGGGCGCCAAGGAGTTAATCGAAGCGGAATTCGCCTACGCCTTCGGTGATAACGAAAAAGCCCGGGATTTTGGGATTGAGGCGATCAAGCACGCCGGCGAGTCGATCTTCATTTTGAACCTGTTGGGCAAGGCGCTTATCAACCTGCGCGAATTTGAAACCGCATTGAAATGCTTTCAAAAGGCGCAAACGCTGGCTCCTTTAAACCTGGAGCGCCTGTGTCAGATCGCAGAAATCCATTCTGAACTGGGCGACACGAGCAAGGCCAATGAGATTCTGGAAGAAGCCAAGGACATCGACCCCGACAGTCAAAGAGTCAAGGAGGCGGAAGCCAAGGCCGCCATCAACAACGGCGAGACCGGCGTCGCGAAGAAGATCATGGCCCAGTTGAAGGCCATGGAAAATGTTGTGGCCTATATGAATAACCGTTCGGTGGCCATGGCGCGTTGCGGCATGATCAACGAAGGAATCGAAGGCTACAATAAAACCCTCGAAGCCATACCGGATGAGCGACCTGATATCAAAGGCATCGTTCACTACAACATAGCCTTCGCCTATATTCGGGCCAGCAAACTGCCCGAGGCCAAGGCACAGCTGGAGCAGGCTCTTCAGCATAAGACGACCAAAGTGCTCGCGAAATCCGAGGGTCTTTTGAAGCGGGTGAATCATGCGATCGAAAAGGGCACGCAGTTGAATATCGCGAAGAACGATCATGCCCTGACCCGCACCCTTGGTGATCTTAACGCCCAGACTCCGGCGGCTTCCGCTCCCGCGGAAAAAAGCGCGGTGGATGAAGCGAAGGAAATGGCCAAGAGCAAGGTGCTGGCGATTGTTGACAGCAAACCAGGTGAGATGGCCTGTCACATGGTTTATAAGAGTTCCCTGCAGAATACCAGAACCGCGAAGATGCTCGAAGGACAGGTTCGCTTCAATCCTCGTAAAGCTATCGAAAGAGCGGAGTCGATGGGTGCCGATCGTTTGGCCGCGTCTGGAAGCTAGGGTTTAAGTCTTATGAAATGCGCAGGAGTCGCTATGATCCGCCAGCTGTTTTTGTCCTTCTGCCTGTGGATGTTCACCCAGGCAGGCGCGGAAGCCCAAATCCACACCATGAGTGCCGAGCAAACCCAAAAACTCGATGAACTGATTAAGCAGGCTACAGAACTTGCCAGAAATCCTGATCTCGTGGCTGCCGTTCGCGACTATAATATGAAGGGTCGTGACAGCACGAAGGATATGGATCAGGATAAGTGGTCGAAGCTGACCATCATGGATCCTATCCTGAAGGACATTCGATCCAATGCCACCTCGAAAATTCTCTTCAGCAAAAAAGCTGATGTGGTATCAGAAGCCTTCGTATGCGGGGCGGACGGAACGAAGGTGAGTTTTCTTTCCAAGCCCAGCTCCTGGTCGCATAAAGGCAAAGCCAAGCATGATGAGCCCATGGCCGGCAAGATCTGGATTGGCAAACCGGAAAAGGATGCCTCGACCGGATTGAGCCAGGTGCAGTTTGCGCTTCCCATTCTCGATGCAGGCCAGCCCATCGGATCTCTTGTGATTGGCGTGGCCGTTAATAAGCTTTAATCAAAAAGGCACAGGTTCGTGATGAAACGTTTTCTTGTGCTCGGGCTCAATCTCTGCATTTTCCTATCAGGCTGCCACGGATCATCCGCGCGTCCTGATGTGAACACCCTTGTCAAGCCGGATCAACAGCTTGTCCTGCGTGAGTCTCTGCCGAAGCCGCTGCCAACAGTGATGGATGATCTGGTTGTTTTCGGTGACAGCCTTTCCGATACCGGGCGTCTTCACCGTCGCAGTGCAGGCCTTTACATTCCTCCTGATGTTTACTGGCAAGGCCGCATAACCAATGGTCCCAACTGGACGGATTATGTCTGTGGGGCACTGACCTGCCGCGTGCATAATCATGCGGTCGCCGGTGCCGCCACGCGCCTTGATAAGTTCTTTTTGCGCTGGGTTCTGCGGCCTCTGGATGCGCAGGTGGACGAGTTCATGAGCGACGAGGCCGGAACGATTTCCGATAAGACCGTCGCCGTCATCTGGATCGGTGCCAACAATTATCTGAAGATCCTCGACATGAAACCGGATGAAGTTCGTGCCGACATCAAAGCGTCGGCCACGAGGCTTTTGCAAGGGCCGATCAAGCGTCTTTTGATCGGCAGCATGCCGTCGCTGGCAGGTCTCTTGAAAGCGCCGCACAAGGCGGACCCTGTGCCCATGGAAAAGTATCGGGAGATCACACTCATTCACAACCGCAACATGCACGCCGTCATCGACGAGCTGCAGCAGGAATTTCCCGGTAAATCCATCGCTCTTTATGATGCCTATGAAATCAATCAGGCGACCGTCGACAGGCCGGCGGACTTTGGCTTCACGAGTCTTACGGATGGCTGCTATAAGGGCAATTATCGTGGCGAATACGATGGAGAACCGGGATTCTGCTCGGATTATCTGGGCTGGAAGTTTTGGGACTACACGCATCCGAATAGCCGTATGCACTGCTATTACGCGGCGCGCTTTCTGCAGTCCCTGCACGAAGCGGGATGGCTGGAACAGGTCGATGCTGAAAACGCCATCGACCGTTGCCGTCAGCTGTGAAACTCAGTAGCCGTCATCTTCATCATAAACGACGACATACCAGATGATGCTCCGCTCGCGATGAGCCACCGATCGCATCTGGATCATCTGCTCATCCCAATCCACGGACTCCACTTCCATGACTTCGCCGCGATAGACCAGCTCGCGCTCGCTCATCGCCTGCTGCACAAGGCGCTGGAATTCCATGGGCCTTAGACTGATATACTCCAAACACTTGGAACCTGTGGAGCCGCCGATCGCGCCGCCGGCGAACGCGGATCCTCCGCAGAGCAGGGCCACGGCCAAACACAAAGCTTTCATAATAATCTCTCCTGACCCTTGAGGACGTTGAACAGAGTTCCAAAAAAGATGAGGACATCGCCGCGATTGGCCTTGTCACCGATGATGGCAAAGGCGTCTTCACAGAATTTGGCTTCCAGATCGGCCAGCTTCAGAGCGGCTTCCTTGTTCAAGGATTCCCAGCCAACGTAAGCCGCGGATGCGCCTTTCAGCTCATCGTTCTTACGGGAACACATGCTGATGAAGGTGGCGAGACTCCGTCTTGCATGTTCGAAGGAGGACGAACCCACGTCCTGATCCAAAATCCACTTGTCGCCTTTGCGCGTAAGAACGCCGGAGGCCACGATGTCTTCAAAGTAAGGGATGAGATTCTGCCCATAGGCTTCGATCACATCCTTTTCATCCACGCCATGAATATAGCTGGCCAGCACAAGGATTTTCAGATGCTCGTCCGAATGCAGAAAACGGGAAAGATCATCCTCGGTCGTGCGATAACTGACGTTTACGACGAAGCGTTTGAGCGCCGGCCAGCGGCTGCCGACGAAATCGCGCAGCTCCGCCTCGGGCATGATAATCGAGGCGATGGCAATCGCCACTTCCTGGGAGGGATCCACTTCACCCTGGGCCACGCGGCGCACGGTGGAGTAGCTCACTGACGAGAGACGCGCCAGCATCTGCAGGCTTCGCGTCTGCCGTCCTTCCAGCCAGCGTGAAATTGCGGCTGCCAACGATTGAGCGGTAGTCGTCATAGGTCGAAAATTTTCCCTGGGTTCAAGATACCGTTCGGATCAAAGATGCTTTTGATCCGTCGCATGGTGTCCACCACTTCCTTCGGCGCGCAGAAGTGAAGGTCCGCCTTCTTCAGAACGCCGATGCCATGCTCCGCCGAAATACTGCCGCGATATTTTTCCACGAGCTTGAAGACTTCGACCTCGGTGGCGCGCGTCAGCGAGCGGAAATGGTCGTAATCCATGCTGCTGGGTGCGGAGTAGTTCAGGTGAAGGTTGCCGTCGCCGATGTGACCGAAGAGGAACATCTGCACGCCCTGGATCTTCTCCAGGACCTTTTCCATTTCCTTGATAAAGGGCGGCAGGCTGCTGATCGGCAAAGCGATATCGTTTTTCCGGACGAGGCCTTCCATCGAAACCGATTCACTGATGAGTTCGCGCAGTCCCCAAAGGTTATGGAATTCAGACGAACTCGACGCGATCACGGCGTCGGAGATCAGGCCGCGTTCAAAGGCCTCTTCCAAAAAGGGCTCCATCGGATCGGTCGCGCCGTCAGGCTGCTTTTCAAACTCGAGCAGGACATAGAACGCGTGCTTATCCTGGAAGGGATTCTGTCTTTGCGTCTGATGCTTCAGCACAAGGTTCAAGCAGGCTTTGGTGAAAAATTCAAAGGCCGTCGGATGAATGCCGCGCAGGTTCACGAGCCCAAGGAGCTGCGTGATCTTTTCAAAACTGTCGGTCGCCATACAGGTGAGGCGCAGTTCCTTCGGCAAGGTCGCAAGCTTCATCGTGGCCTTGGTCACGATACCGAGAGTGCCTTCCGAAGCCACGAAAAGATGCTTCAGATCGTAACCGATATTATTTTTTCTAAGGTCGTAGTTCAGATCCAGAACGGTCCCATCGGCAAGCACCACTTCAAGGCCGAGGACCTGCTCGCGTGTTCCACCGTAGCGGATCAGCTTCAGTCCACCAGCATTGGTGGCGATGTTGCCTCCCAGCTGGCAGCTGCCTTTGGCGGCCAGATCCACGGGATAGAAAAGCCCGGCCTCTTTCGCCTCTTTTTGCAGCGTTTCGATGATGACGCCGGCCTCGGCTGTCACGCTCATATTGATCGGATCCATGCTCAGGATGCGATTCATTTTTTCAAGCGAGACGACGAGTTCGAGATTCGAAGCGTTGGCGGCACCGGCCAAACCTGTGCGACCGCCGCTCGGAACCACACGGATTCTATGCTCGTTGCAATAACGCAGAATCCGGCTGACTTCGTCCGTGGTTTTCGGAAAAACAACCGCGAGGGGATTGGGCGTCGAACGGGTCCAATCCTTGCCGTAAACCTGAAGGTCATCGGGCTTTACGGTCAAACGCGATTCAGTGACGATAGCTTTGAGGGCTTCAAGGTGCGCGGCGTTCACGGCATGTCCTTTCATGTGGCGTAGGCCCAGGATCTTAGCAGGGAAAACTCTTAGCGCCTAGCGTGTTCCCGCTGCTTTTAATACTTCTCCAGAATCTCATACAAAGCCTGATCCTGGCGGCGGCGAAACTCCGCCACAGTGGGCTGGTTGCCCGGACTTTGACCGTTGTTCAGGATGGCGAAAGCCAGCGTTCCGTGCTTCGGATGGCCCATATATCCGGCCAGACTTGACACGGAAACCGGCTGGGAAAGCGTGCCCGTTTTGGCACGAACAAGACCCTGAATTTCGCCATCACCCAGCTTTTTAAAGCGTTTTTCGAGAGTTCCCGTTAAACCCGACGAAGGAAAACTCGCCAGGAATTCCGGATAAAGTTCCATGTGCTGATGCATGTAGACAAGCACTTTCACAATCTGCTCCGCACTGAAGCGATTGCGGTTATCCAGGCCCGAGCCGTTGATGATTTCAAATTTATCCTTGATGCCCACTTCATCACGCAGAAAACGCTCGATGGCGCGCACGCCATTTTTCAGGGTGCCGCTGCCATCCGCATCCGCGGTCCCACGTTCTGGAAAGGCTGCCCCCAGACGTTTCACGAGCATATCGGCGATGAAGTTATTCGAGAAATGATTGAGGCCGTGCACGATATAGCCCAAATCGTAGCTTTCCAGCGTGTAAAGCAATCGAGCTGACGCAGGCGTGGACCCTTCCTTGACCTTGCCGTGCACCATGATGTCGTTGGCCTGTAAAAATGCCCGCAGCTGCTCGCCGCCTTCTGTCACGGCATCGCCCATGGAGCGATAGAGCTTGACCATCGGAGCCTGCGCGCCGATGGAGCCGGACACCACAAGGCTCGACTGATTCCCACGACTTTGTCGGACCGCCTGGATCGAACTTTTGACGCCGCTTGAGGTGCTGGTGTTGTTGATCAGAGGCAGGTTGGGAATGGGATAGGGATCAAAATTCACGCGGCCTTTGGCTCCAGGGCCCGTGCCGGGGGAAATCGCAATCGGCAGCGTATTGAAGTTAAGACCGAAGGCGCTGACCGGCGCATCATAGGCGCGATCGGAGGCGTCGACTCCATCCTGGCGCGACGAATCTCTTTTCTCGCTATCGAAAAGATCGTTGTCGATGATCAGGTCGCCGCTGAAACTCTTCACGCCGAGATGTTTAAGATCCGCAGCCAGCTGCCAGAGTTTCTCGCTGATGACGAGGGGATCGCCGTCACCTTTCACATAGAGATTTCCCTGAATCATCTCGCCGCTGCGCATGCCCGTGTGATAGAAGCGCGTTTTGAAGGTATGCGAAGGACCGAAGTAATGCAGAAGCGCTGCCGAGGTGATGACTTTCGTCACGGAAGCCGGCGTCAGCGCCTTGTCCGGGCCATTGGAATAGACCACCTTTCCATCACTTAATCTTTGCACCAGAATGGACTCGACATTGCCATTGATGTTGGTCAGAGCCGGCGCAGGTTTGGCAACACCTGAGCCGAGAGTCGCGATCACAAGAAAAGCAGAGAACGAAGGTAAACGCATGAGGCATCCTTTCCGCAGGCCGTACCGAATTCGGGCCCATTATAACATTGCGGAAGGAAAAAGCGCATGCGCCATTCAGCACCGGAATGCGTAGCTTGCAAGGCAGCGCCTTGTTGCAAAATGTCCTGGGAAGGGGAGGGAATCAGACTTCCTTTTAATCACCATCAAGGTCATGGCCAGACGCCACCATGGAGAATGACGATCCATTCGTTTGGACTCCAAATGGAAAATAGCAAAAGAAGCAGCAATTCTTCTGGGCATCATGCGATCCTTACCCGCTTCGCGTCAACTTTATGTTTTATGAAATTATTGGAAAGATCCCTGTGGTCTCGTGCTCTTGCCGCATGAGGGAAAAACGCCACGGATAAAATCCATCAAGCTGACCCGTTTTTGAACCGAAATATTGAGTGAAATGGAAGGCTTGCAACGGAAATTTATGGCGCGCATTCGGATTCTTGGCATCATCACACTTTTCATGCTGACGAGCTTCGCTCTGGCAGCGCCGCGCTTTGCCCTGGTGCAGGGCGTTTTGGATTTGAGTGCGTGGAATCCGGATGAAATTCCAACGATTGATATCATCGGCGAAGCGGAATTCGCCTGGGGCCGTTATGCGATGGAAGACGGCTGGCCGGAAACCCGGGAGATGATTCCCTATCCGGGTGCCTGGAATTTTTCCACGAAGCATCCGGCCCAGGGTTTTGCAAGCTATCGGCTGCAGGTGAAGCTGCCGAAGCCGATGAGAATCAGTTTGAATATGCCGGTGCCCTGGAGTGCCTCGCAGATTTTTATCAACGGTCAGATGATTCATCAGGAAGGTCAGCCGGGCCGCAGCGCATCGGATACGCGCAGCAGCATGGGCGGCGCCTTTATCTGGACCTGGGACGAACCCACGACCTCGGTCGACATCGTCATGCACGTGGCCAATCATGACTTCACTCTGGGTGGACCTCTGCAGTCGATTCGCATCGGCAGCCCTCTGGCTGTGCAAACGGCAAGAGAACGCGATGTGGCGACCTTTCTCTTTCTGGTCGGCAGCATCTTCATCATGGCTTTCTATCATTTCTCCGTCTATGCCCTGCGTCGCCGCGATTATACCGCGCTGTGGTTTGGTCTTTTCTGTCTGACCATGACCGGCTTCCTTCTGGTGGGGCAGGCCGTGGGTATTCTATCTGCGATCATCCCGAATAATTTTCGCCTGCGGATTCAAATCTTCAATTTGAGCTGGATCGCCTCGGCGGTTTCGTTCATGTGGTACTGCGCCTTTCTTTTTCCGCATCGTTTCAGTCGTGCTTATGCCTGGTTCATGTCGGCCGCGGCTTTGGTTTGCGGTGGTCTGATCCTGGCCACGCCGGTTTCCGTCTTCGCCTTCTATACCCTTTATTTTCATCCCATCATTGCTGTTGGCATGCTGACCATCGGGCACTCGGTCTACAGCGCCTTTCGGAATCATCAGCAGAGCACGCGGACTTTTATTTTCTTCGCCTGCATTCTGTTCGTAGGCAGCATCAACGATATGCTGATCATGCGTGGCATGATTGATTCCATCAACGTGGTCCCACTCTGCACCTTTCTTTTTGTGTTTGGCCAGGCGCATATTCTCGCCGTTCGTTTCTCGCGTGCTTTCAAACGGGCTGAAGAATCGGAAGCGGAAGTGCGGCAGCTGAATGCGTCTTTGGAAGCCAAGGTCACCGAGAAAACGGTGAATATGCAGCGCGTGATGGATGAGATGCAGGGGCAGCGCGATAAGCTCCAGGAAGTGAACACCTATATTGCCCAGCATGTCCTGCAGCGCTTTCTGCCGCCCGACCTCGTCGCGGATCTGGTGGCTGGAAAACAGACCTTCAATGATAGACCCTCGATGCGGGATGTGACCATCTGCTTCGCGGATCTTTGCTCGTTCACGGCGGCAACCGAATGGATCGGTCCCCAGCGCGTGGCGGGAACCTTGAACGAATTCCTTGCGCTCATGACCCAGATCATTTTCGAGGAAGGCGGCACCATAGATAAATTCCTGGGTGACGGCATCATGGTCATCTTCGGTGCACCGCGGGAGCTGCCGCCCTTTGAACAGGCCGAACGGTCCTGCCGCTGCGCTCTCCGCATGCAGGAGGGCCTGGCCCAATTGAATCAAAAATGGAAAGCGGAATTCAATCATGAATTTCAGATGCGCGTCGGCATTCATCGCGGTCCGGCTCTGGTGGGCAGCTTTGGGAGTCAGCTGCGATCGGACTTCACCGCCATCGGCAATACGGTCAACGTCGCCTCGCGCGTGGAATCCCAGGCCAAGGCCGGCGAAATCCTTATCACCTCGATGGTCCGGGATTATCTGGGTTCCATAGCCTGGGAAGCGGCCGGCAGTTATAAACTCAAAGGCCTTGCGGGCGAGATGGTTTTATTCCGGCTTCTGAAGGAAGATAAAAAGCGCGTGGCCTGATGCAAGGACGGCCCAGGCGAAAATCCCGGCAATCACATCATCAATCAGGGTGCCCCAGGCCCCCGGCAGTTCACGATCCGCCCAACCGATCGGCCCCGGCTTCACAATGTCGAAGAAGCGAAAAAGACCAAAGGCCAGAAGAACGATTTTCCAATCGGCAGCCATAAGGCTCAAAGGAATGGCCTGGCCCAGAACCTCGTCGATCACGATGCGACCGTCATCATGCGTGTTCCAGAATTTCTCCGTCTGCTCGATCGACCACCAGGACAGAACGCCCAAAAACCCGAGGAAAACCACCTGCACGATCCACGGCGCAAGATCCCAGCGCGCGGCGAGCATCGCTCCATAATGATAAAAGAGAAGTCCCACGGGAATTCCAGCCAGACTGCCAAAGGTTCCCGGAGCCTTAGGCATAAGGCCGAGGGGAACAACCGCGGCGATGCAGCTCCAAAAATTCAAACGCACGGGCCCACGTGGTTGGGACGTCTTCATCCGTGTCCCGCCGTCGCCTGCACGAGTTCAATCAAAATCCCGCCGGTCGCGCGCGGATGAATGAAAGCAATGCGACTGTTGTGAGCGCCATAGCGAGGCTTCTCATCGATCAGTTCAATGCCCTTGGCCTTCAATTCCACCAGCGCCTCATCGAGATTATCCACGGAAAGCGCCATGTGATGGATGCCGCCGCCTTTGGTGTCGATGAATTTTTTGATGGGGCCTTCTTCACCATCCTGATTGGCGACGATTTCGAGTCGCGCGCCGGAAGCAGTCGGACCCACCGACGATTCGAACATGATGGTATTGGTTTTTTGTTCCTTCACCAGCTCTTCACCGAGAAAGGGCAGCTTCAAAACTTCCGCCAAAAACCAGCGCGCCTTGACGGGATCCTTGGCGGCCAGCCCCAAATGATTGATTCCGACAATTTTCATGCAAGCCTCCTTAAAAAACAAGACTCACGATCCAGCCTGCGAACATCACCCAGAATCGCGCCACATAGCCGAGCCAGTTCAGGCCACCGAGCAGCATGAGGCCCAGCAAAGCGAAGGAGCCGTATGGAATCACGTATTCCTCGTATTTACGTTTGCCTTCATAGGGTAAAAGCTCATATATGATGGTTCCACCATCCAGAGGATAAACGGGAAGCAGGTTGAAGACGGCAAGAATCGCACTGATCCAAGCCAGCTGCTCAAAAAGCCTATAAAAGCCGATCAGGACCGAACCTTCCTGAGCGCCGCTCATGAGCTGCATGCCGATCAAGGCCACAAAGGTGAACAGGAAACTGGAGGCCGGACCCGAGGCCGCGACCATGATATGGCCCCATTTTGGATTCTTGAAATAGCGGGGATCGACATGGACGGGTTTCGCCCAGCCGAAGATAAAGCCACCGAGAAGGGCCCCGATGAAAGGAAATAACAGAGTGCCGACAGGGTCGATGTGCGGAACGGGATTGAGCGTCAAGCGCCCATCGAGCTGGGGTGTGCGATCGCCCAGTATTCTGGCCGTCAAGGCGCGTGTCGCCTCACGTAGGGTCAGAGCGATGATCAGAGCAATCATCATGTTGACGACTTTTGCGCCGTAGGCGTAATCCATAGCTACCTCATGGAGTGGAACAGCATTCCACCCGATCATAACGAAAGACGGAGGAAAATTCATTGCTAACCACGATAAAAGACAGTCGGCCGCGTTATCGTATCGTAAGGGAGTGGGTCCAGAGTGCTGTCCTCCAGGGCAATCCAGCGGGTGTCGACGCCGCGCGTCCGGTCACAGTCTTCCTGCCCGCCGCGGCGCTTGAATCTCCGGAACGTCGTTTTCCTGTGCTCTATTGCCTTGCCCCGTGGACCAGTGCCGGCCGGCAGCAGATGGACTGGGAACCTTTCAAGGAAAGTCTTCCCGAACGTCTGCAGCGGCTTATGGATGCAGGTGCGTTGAAACCTTGCGTCGTGGTATGCCCGGATCTCTTCACGGATTTCGGCGGCAGTCAGTATATCAATTCATCCTACCTTGGACGCCATGCTGATCATATTGTCGAGGAATTGATTCCTTTTGTGGAAGCGCATTATCCCGTTCTGAAGGGGCCCGCATCGCGTGCCGTGTTTGGCCGCTCATCGGGAGGATTCGGAGCTTTGCGTCTGGCCATGGATAGACCAGGCACCTTCGCCGCTGTCGCCTGCCATTCGGGGGACATGGGCTTTGATCTTCTCTACCGGCGTGACCTTGTCGATCTCTGTTACGCTTTGGCTCGGCATTCCGGCAGCGTCGGCAGTTACCTTACGGCCCTGCGCAAAGGACCCAAGATTGGGGGCAAGGATGTTCACATTCTGATGCTGCTGGGAATGGCTGCGAGCTACAGTCCGGATGCCACATCCCCCGACGGTTACCGTCTGCCGATTGATCCGATGACGGGCGCCTTGGACGAGGAAGTCTGGCAGAAATGGCTGGCCCATGATCCTGTGCACATGATCGAGCAAAGTCAATGCCACGAGGCGCTGCAGCAGCTTCGGTATCTTTACCTCGACTGCGGCAACAAGGATCAGTATCACCTACATTTCGGCATGCGTCAGCTGAAACAGAAGCTGCAAGGTCAGGGGATTCATCACCAGATTTTTGAATTTGTTGATAATCATTCCGGAACCAGTTACCGTTACGATGTCAGTTTACCCCTTCTCAGCCAGGCTCTCGTTCACGAGGGATGACAGTTGGGGCCGAGACTGATATCTTCGTGACCCGTTAAGGAAAAGACTCGTAAAGGAACGTAAAAATATGACCACCAAGCCAGTTCGCAATGTTGTCATCGTCGGGACCGGACCTGCGGGGCTGACTGCAGCCATCTATGCTGCCCGCGCCAACCTCAGTCCAGTGATCTATGCGGGAATCATGCATGGTGGTCAGCTGACCACGACTACGGAAGTGGAAAACTTTCCCGGCTTCGAACACGGTATCCTCGGCCCCAAGCTGATGCAGGATATGAGCGCGCAGGCGGAGCGTTTCGGTACCGAGATCATCTACGATACGATCACCAAGGTGGACTTCTCGGGCCCTGTGAAAAAACTGTGGACCGATAGTGAAGAGATACACGCGAAAGCCGTGATCATTTCCACGGGCGCGACTGCCAAGACCCTGCAGGTCGATGGCGAGTGGGGCCTTATGGGCCGTGGTGTTTCCACCTGCGCGACCTGTGACGGATTCTTCTTCAAAGGCAAGCGCGTGATCGTGGTCGGCGGCGGTGATTCGGCGATGGAAGAAGCGAATTATCTGAGCAAGCTTTGCAGCGAGGTGATCCTTGTGCATCGCCGTGAAGTTTTCAAGGCTTCGCCCATCATGCTCGACCGCGCCCGCAAGAATTCCAAGATCAATTTCAAACTGCCTTTCACCATCAGCTCCCTGCAGTCGGATAATTCGGGGCTGACCGGCGTGGTCCTGGAAAATACGGAAACCGGTGCGAAAGAGGAGATGAAGATAGATGGCCTTTTCTATGCCATCGGCCATACCCCCAACTCGTCGGTGTTCCAGCCCTTTGTGGATTTGGACGATCATGGTTACATCAAGGTCACCAACTACACCAAGACCAAGACTCCAGGCGTGTTTGCCGCCGGTGATATCGCGGATCCGCATTTCAAGCAGGCGATCACGGCAGCCGGCATGGGCTGTCAGGCCGCGATCCAGGCCCAACATTACCTGGAAAGCCTTTCCAACTAGGAGCACCCTGTGAGTTTTCTTAAACGCATTCAGGAAAAATTCAGCGGCTCGGAAGCACGTCCCGCTGCGACTCCGGCCGCTCCCGCGCCTGCGCCTTCTGCTCCAGCAGAAAAGGCTCCGGCCCGTGCGCCCGGCGCCCAGGCTCAGGTGCCGCCGAAAGCTGGTGCTTTGGATCAGGTGAAGCATCTGATCGCCGTCGGTTCCGGAAAAGGCGGCGTGGGAAAATCCACGGTCGCTTTGAATTTGGCTCTGGCCCTGGCTCAGGATGGATATAAAGTCGGCATCGTGGATGCCGATGTTCATGGCCCGTCCCTGCAGCAGATGACGAACGCCGCGCGGCCGACGATAACCGACGATGACCTTCTTATTCCCTCGGAATATGAAGGCGTGAAGCTCATGTCGATCGGAATGTTCGCGGCCCCTGGCCAGGCCCAGCTGATGCGCGGGCCCATGGTGACCCAGGTGATTCGTCAGTTTCTGACTCAGGTGGTCTGGGGTGAACTCGATTACCTCGTCATCGACCTGCCGCCGGGAACCGGAGATATTCATCTGACTCTGGCGCAGATGGTGCCTCTGAGCGGTGCGGTGCTCGTCACGACCCCGCAGGAGGTTTCGCTCATCGACGTCCGCAAGGCCGTGCACATGTTCAAGACCGTGAACGTGCCGGTGCTCGGAATCGTTGAAAACATGAGCTACTTCATCTGCGATGGCTGCGAGAAAAAGCATTATATCTTCCGTCGCGGCGGCGGCAAAAAACTTGCCGACGAAGCCCAGATTCCTTTGCTGGCTGAATTGCCCCTCGACCCCCGCGTGGCGGATGCCGGTGATGAAGGCGTGGCCTTCGTCGTCAGCAATCCATCCTCGGTTGTCGGTCAGGCCTATCAGGAGATGGCAAGACGCGTGAAGAGTCACGAGGCCCTTGTGAATCGTGACAGCGATGGAGCTTTGGGCTATTTCCTGTTGGAGTGGAAACGCAATGTCTGATCAAGCGCGAGTACAACGCATCTGGCAACAGGATGATCGCACTCTGGCTATCAGCTGGACCGATGGCCGCAAGAGTCTTTACGATGTGGTGGAGCTGCGCCGGCAGTGCCGCTGTGCGAACTGCGTCGATGAAGTGACCAAAAAGCGGACGGTGAATCCGGATGATATTCCGGAAAGCGTGCGTCCCGTCAAGATAGAATCGGTCGGACGCTATGCCCTGACGATTCAATTCACAGACGGCCACAGGACCGGCATCTATCCCTTTGAAAGGCTGCGCGAGATCGGTTGATGCCGATCTTAATGCGGGCCTTCGTTCAGGTATTCATCCAGGGCTGCTGCGGCAGCCTCGAATTCCTGCTCCAGGTGTTTGACACCTTCCGGCCCCAGGCTCAATTTCACTTCCGCTTCGGAATTCTCCAGGACCATCAGCAAATCAGACAGCCGCAAGGCACCCACGTTGTGGGCCATGCCCAGCATTTTGTGGATCACATAGCTGACTTCCGCTTCATCCTGTTTCTGCAGACCTGCATCGAGGCGCTTCAGATGCTCTGGCAGGTGCTTTTGAAAGATGCCGACCAGCTTCGGTAAAAGTGGATCCTCGGTAACCCCTTCATCCATCGCTTCATACTGCGCGAGCAGGTTTTCATTCAGGATAGGACTCGAAGACATGAATGGCATGTCCTGATCCTCGGAAAGTTCGAAGAAGCTTTGGGGCTGAGGCATGGTATTCATTGTCTTTCCTCTCTCTAAATTTCGCAGCGCGACAGGCTGTGACTTCGGACTCACCCTGGTCTTTTCGTGAAGGCAGGGCGAAAGTTTTAGGGTCATCCTGCATTCACGAGTCGGTATTTCTCAAAGCCATGGGATATCTGCAAAAAGGGTTCCACTTTTTACCCTTTTGTAAGGATTGTTATGGCTGATTTTCCTGTAGTCAAGTCTGCGCTTGAAACACTGTGTCGTGCTGAATTCTGCGGGATTGTCAGGATTCGTTCCTTGATATCAGAGGCTTTTAAGGCCCCTCCTGCGTCTGAATGCGATAAGTCAGTAAAAAGCCAGAAGGCGCGCCCTCTCTGCCTCGTTGAGCCTGCTCAAGACAGGGGCAGGCTCCGTGAAATGAGCCCCGCGCGCCTCTTACTTCCCGGGCAACTTTTGAAATTATCTCAGGTCAGAGCGAGGGTTTGGACCTGTGCTGAAGAAATCGGGTCCGGGGCGATGAATTTTAAGAGCACAAAACGCGATAGGGATAGTGGCGGGCGAAGTTTGTCTTCGCTCCACAGCCAATGGAGGAACACACCATGACTGAGACGATGGGAGATCAGCCACGCATTGTACTGATTGATGATGACCCTGTTTATGGAGCCGTAATCGGCCGTTGGGCAAAGATTGAAGGAGTGGAGCTGGATGTCTTTCATTCCCTGGATGATCTTGGATTTGTCGGTCTTCTGGCCCAGTATGATGTTGCAATCGTGGATTATGATTTGGGCGAGATCAATGGCAAGGATGTGGCCGATTACATGACGACCCTGTTCGGCAACAAGCCCATGATCATGATCAGTGGAGTGGACCGCAGCCAGGAAATGATGCAGTGCCCGTCCTGCGTGAAGGCTTTCATGAAAAAATCGGCCGGCTATGAGAAAATCCTCAACACCGCGCTGAGTATTCGTCGTAAAGGCCGCATGGAAAACTACTGATCAGCTGCCGGAGGTCTGTTTCTTTTGAAAGAGGGCCCTCAGGGGCTCCAATTTTTCCATCTGCGGCTGGGCCGGTCTTTTCTCTTCCACCCGCGCTTTCAGATCCGATGGCAAATCGCCGAGTATTTCCATCTCATATTCCATCCAGACCCCATATTCGCGATAGACGAGCTCGCGCATGGCCAGAGTCAATTCGAGGATATCGCGGCTGCCGGTACCTTTGTTATAGACGAAATTCGCGTGCTGGGGATTCAGGGCCACTTCGGGGCGGCTGAGCTTATGGGCTCCTGCCTTGTCGAGCAGCATGCCGCTGGGAACGCCAACCTTATAATCGTTTTTAAAGACACAGCCGCAGGTGGGATAAAGGAATTGCCCCTTTTTCACCCGATCCTGCTCGTAGAACTGCATGCGGGTTTCAATCGAACCGCGCACGCCGTCCTGCAATTCCAAAACCGCGGCGGCCACGATGGCTCCGTTATCCATGAAGAGCGTATCCTTATATCCGCGGAAGATGCCTTCAGCGGCGGAATAAACGCGAATGGTGCCATCGGGCAGGACGGTGTGCACTTCCTTCGCCACCTGGCTGATTTCGCCGCCGTAGCAGCGCGCATTCATGCGCACGGTACCACCGATCTGTCCGGGCAGGCGATGCATCCAGGCCACGCCGTCCAGTTTTGCTTCAAGGGCCGCCTTGGCCACATCCGTGTTGTCAGCGCCAGCCTCGGCATAGATGCGATGGCCCTGGACTTCAATTTTTTTCATCCGTCGGAATGCAATCACGGCTCCTGGCCAGTCCTCATCCAGAACCAGCGAATTGGTACCGCCACCCAGCACGAAGTACTTCTGCTGCGTTGCATGGAGGGCCTTCACGATGCGGCTCAGATCGTCGATGGACTTGGGTTCATAAAGCGCATGGCAACGGCCGCCGGTGCGGTAATAGGCCAGATCCCTTAGTTTCAAGGCTCATCTCCCTCGGCTTCGGGAAAGGTGGTGAAGAGAGCTTTTTGATAGGCTTTGTAGGTGTCGCTGTCGAAGAGGACCATCGTCACCCGGCGCAGAGCTTTGGGCTTTGCATCGCAGAATAACCTGATGCTTTCCATGGCAACAATAGCCGCATCCGTCACGGGATAACCATATATTCCAGTACTGATTGATGGAATTGCGACATGAAGCAATTTCGATTCAGCTGCCAAATGCAGACTGTTTCGATACGCGGACTGCAGGAGTTCGGCTTCCCGTTCCTTGCCGCCTCGCCAGATCGGGCCCACAGTATGAATCACATGTTTCGCAGGCAGACGACCGGCCGTTGTGATCACGGCTTGACCCGTTTCACAACGTCCGATCCTTTCACATTCTTCCAGAATGCTGGGCCCACCGACCCGGTGAATCGCTCCGTCCACACCGCCGCCGCCCCGTAAGGACGAGTTTGCGGCATTCACCATCGCATCGCAGACGAAGCTGGTGATATCCCCTTGGAAGAGATCGACGGCAGTTCCCCGGTAATGACGCAGGCCCAACATTGCTTATCTCCGTTTTCTCTCCAGAGCGGTTTTCAGCGACACGCCGATATCCGCTGGACTCTTCGCAACCACGACGCCGGCTTCTTCCAAAGCGGCCATTTTCTCGGCAGCTGTGCCACTGCCGCCCGAAATAATCGCGCCTGCGTGGCCCATGCGCTTGCCTTTGGGTGCGGTTTGACCCGCGATGAAAGCAGCGACTGGTTTTTTGATGTTCTCTTTGATGAATTTCGCGGCTTTGATTTCCGCGTCACCGCCGATTTCACCGATCAGTACGATGCCTTCGGTCTGGGGATCTTTTTCAAAGAGTTCAAGGACGTCGATGAAGTTGGTGCCGATGATGGGGTCACCGCCGATGCCGACGCACGAGCTTTGACCGATGCCCATGGCTGTGGTTTGACCCACGGATTCATAGGTCAGTGTTCCCGATTTCGAAACGATGCCAGCCGAACCCACTTTGTGGATGTGGCCGGGCATGATCCCGATTTTGCACTGGCCGGGTGTGATCACGCCGGGGCAGTTGGGACCGATCAGGCGCGATTTGGAGCGTTCCAGGGCTTTTTTCACAGGAACCATATCCAAAACGGGAATGCCTTCGGTGATACAGATGATGAGTTCGATTTCAGCATCGATCGCTTCCAGGATCGCATCCGCCGCGTAAGGGGGCGGAACGAAGATCATCGACGCGTTGGCGCCGGCTTTTTCACGGGCTTCATGGACGGTGTTGAAGATGGGCAGATCGCTCACACCTTTTTGTCCGCCTTTGCCTGGAGTCACGCCACCGACGAAGCGGGGCGCGTATTCGTGAGAAAGACGGGTGTGGAATTCACCAGACTTGCCGGTGATCCCCTGAGTGATGACGCGGGTATTTTTATCGACAAGAATAGACACGGAGCTCTCCTTCAGTCTTTACTTCACAAGTTCGACGATTTTCTTCGCGCCATCGGCCATGTCGCTGGCGGCGTAAAGGTTCAGGCCGGATTTCTTCAGAATCTCTTTGCCCTGCTCCACGTTGGTTCCTTCGAGGCGCACAACCATGGGAACGCGCAGTCCGAGTTCCTTGGCCGCTGCCACGATACCATTGGCGATCACATCACAGCGCATGATGCCGCCGAAGATGTTCACGAAAAGACCTTTGACGTTCGCATCCGAGAAAAGGATGCGGAAGGCGTTGGTCACGGTTTCCTGGGACGCGCCGCCGCCGACGTCAAGGAAGTTGGCAGGCTTGCCGCCGTAGTGCTTCACGATGTCCATCGTCGCCATCGCAAGGCCGGCGCCGTTGACGAGGCAGCCGATGTTGCCGTCGAGGCCGATGTAGCTCAGGCCGAATTTCGAAGCGGTGACTTCGCGCTCGTCCTCTTCCATGTAGTCGCGGAAGAGTTCGACCTCTTTCTGGCGATAAAGAGCGTTGTCATCGAAGTTCATTTTACCGTCGAGTGCGAACATCTTGCCCTGATCGTTGACGATCAAAGGGTTGATCTCGAGCATCGAGTAATCGTACTTGATGAACATCTTGTAGAGATTCTTGACGATCGGGGTCAGTTCCTTCTGCTCGGCTTCCGGCAATTTCATGCCCCAGCAGAGCGAGCGGATGTGGTGACCCTGCAGGCCGATGGTTGGATCGACGATGACGGTCACAATTTTTTCCGGGGTTTTCGCGGCGACTTCCTCGATGTCCATACCGCCTTCGGTCGAGAACATGATGCCGATGCCTGCACTTTCGCGGTCCAAAAAGAGAGCGAGATAGTATTCTTTTACGATCTTGCTTCCGGCCTCGATGTAGACCTTGTGGACCTTTTTGCCCTCGGGAGCCTGATGCGTGATCAGGTTCATGCCGATCATGGCTTCTGTAATCTTACGGCATTCCTCGGGGCTCTTGGCGAGCTTGACGCCACCAGCTTTGCCGCGTCCGCCCGCATGTACCTGGGCTTTAACAACGGCAACTTCAGTTCCGAGACGGCGCATGGCAAATTCTGCTTCAGTGGGATTGGTGGCCAGGTATCCGTCAGGAACGGGCACACCATTTTGCTTGAAGAGTATTTTTGCCTGGTATTCGTGGATGTTCATTTAATCCTCCGGAGCATCGACAAATCGTTTGCAGGTCGCAATAGGCTAACATACTATGATCGGACCTTGCATCCTTAATCACGGACACGGAGGGGTTTTGATGCCATTGCCGACAAAGGGTCGCGTTCTTATTGCAGGAGGCGCCGGCTTTCTTGGGAGTCATCTCTGCGATAGATATATTGGCAGGGGCTGGGAAGTTCTCTGCGTTGATAATTTCCATACGGGAAACAAGGCCAACGTTCGTCATCTGATGTCGCACCCGAACTTTGAGCTTGTGCGTCACGATATCGTCGAGCCCTATCTGGCTGAAGTGGATTTGATCCTTAATTTTGCCTGTCCTGCGAGTCCTGTGCACTACCAGAGCAATCCGATCAAGACCATGAAAACCTCGGTGCTCGGCACCATGAACCTGCTTGGCCTCGCCAAGCGTGTGGGCGCGCGCCTCACCCATGCCAGCACTTCCGAGGTTTACGGCGATCCCATTCAGCATCCGCAGACGGAGGCCTACTGGGGCAATGTGAATCCCATCGGTGTGCGCAGTTGCTATGACGAGGGCAAGCGCGCCGCGGAAACTCTTTGCTACGATTACAATCGCATGCATGACGTCGATGTGCGCCTCGTCCGTATCTTCAATACCTACGGACCCCGCATGGCGCCTGATGATGGCCGGGTCGTTTCGAATTTCATCGTGCAGGCCTTGCAAGGGGATGACATCACCATTTACGGCGATGGCTCGCAAACGCGCTCCTTCTGTTACTGCGACGATCTTTTGGATGGCATCATTGCGCTGACCGATCAGGATGAAACGCTTGGGCCCATTAACATTGGAAATGCCAACGAATTCACTGTCGCCGAACTCGCTGAACGCGTGATCCGTCTGACCGGCAGTCGTTCGCGGATTGTGCGGAAACCTCTGCCTTCGGATGATCCCAAGGTTCGTCGTCCCGATCTTTCCCTGGCGCAGAAACACCTGAATTACCAGCCTAAGATCGAACTCGAAGAAGGCCTCAAAAAGACCATCGACTATTTCCGCACTGTCCTCGCACAACGCTAAATCGAGCAGAATGAAAAAAGATGGGCACCCGTCCTTACGGACGGGCCTATGCCAAACGAGCCATTTGGCGGCGAAGGGGGAGTAAACCCACGGGATAGGGACTTCGTACCACTAGGGCGAGTTGGACCAGAAAAACGAGGAAGAGACGTGTTTTCCTGATACCGATTCAGGTACGGCATGTTGAGAGTACATCTGTAATAAAGCTACGCGAAAACCTGTGACTAATCGGGCCTTTCTTATCGAGGCAACCGAGAAGCTAATGTTTTGATTGAAATGGAAAATTTCGATCATTCCAGGGCTTTCACGTTCTTGCATAAAATCCGGGGTCGAGAGCGAAAGGGGCTGCTGGACCTGAGCCTGAATCTACGGCCAGCTGCTCATGTTATCCAATACTTTGCACAGCCCCATCGAAGGACCTTTCACATCACGCTTTCCAGCTTTTCGCTCATTCTTAAGCGAAATGTGCTGCTTGTAAGAAAGCAAGATCTCATGAAATCAGGGTCTTGTACAAATTGATATACAGCACGAATGGCATTCGAGCCAGGAATGGTTGAGGGTGGAATTTGAAAACTTTTTCATGGTGATTAAAATTAGGTAAATTTATGTAGAATTCTTTCCGCGCACCAAAGGTTGACGGGATTCCATGAAACTCTTGCTGCAAAAGGGTTTCCAGATTTTGAATCGTTTCGACGTATAAGACGCTTCACCAGGCCGTAATGAACCAAACCCCGTCGATGCAGGCTTTGCGGTTCAGGCTATGCAGAAGGACGCACAAATTTTCACGGTGAAAATCCCACGGCGGAACTGCGCGCTACGAAGAGAGGAGGGCAGGACGTCGAAAAAGGAAAAAGCCTCCAACCGATGTGGAGGCCTCCGCGGCGATCAGCCTTGACGAACCATGGTCTGCATGTAGTTGTTTTGACCCTGGACAACGACACCACCGACAGGCGACCAGCCTTTGCCGATGTAATAGTTCACCTGATCTTCAAGATTCCGCACGGAATCTTCGACAAAGAGTTTGTATTCCAAAACCTTATTGGCTCCGGTCGACTTCACAGCCGATGCGGGAGCGGCAGCGCTGGACTTGCCAACGCTTTTGCGAGCGCTGCTCTTGACGGCGCCTTTGGTCTTGACCACCGTCTTGCTGCTCTTGCTTTTGCCAGCGCTCTTCTTAGCCTTTGCCATTCGTAGCCTCCGATTCAAAATATGGAATTACAGCCATTGTACACCACGTTCAAGGTGCTGAGAACAAAGCTACCTTTTTCCAAGCCTCCAGCTCAATCGTATCCTGCACTTTTCTCGGGCCACTTTGACGTTTTTTGGCCTGCAGAATCCTAGCCAAACTGGATTTCGCCAGGCTATAAGAATGGCACAAGAATGAAGGAGTGATGGCCCATGACCCTTTCCCAGGCAACGGTATACAAGCCCCAGCATCAAATACGTATTGTCACCGCGGCATCTCTGTTCGATGGACATGATGCCGCGATCAACATTATGCGTCGTATCCTGCAGGCCTCGGGAGCCGAAGTGATTCACCTGGGCCACAATAGATCTGCCGCGGAAATCGTCGAGTGCGCAATCCAGGAAGATGCCCAGGGCATTGCGATCACCTCCTATCAGGGTGGTCACCTGGAGTTTTTCAAATATATCCATGACCTCCTGAAAGAGCGCAAGGCCAAGATCAAAGTCTTCGGTGGCGGCGGCGGCACGATCCTGCCTACCGAGATCGAAGAGCTTCATGCCTATGGCATCACCCGCATTTATTCCCCGGACGACGGTCGCGCCATGGGTCTGCAGGGCATGATCAACCATCTGCTGCAGAGCTGTGATTTCAGCACGCAGGCGCCTCCGGTCGAAGCCCTGCTGCCGCTTGTCACGAAGAAGGATCCGCAGGCGATCGCACGGGTCATTTCTGTGGCGGAAAATTTTGGGGATTATCGCGAGACGCTGCAGAAGCACGTTCAGGCGCTGCACGCTGATCGCAAAGTCCCGGTGCTCGGCATCACAGGGACAGGCGGAGCCGGCAAGTCCTCGCTCGTGGATGAGCTTGTTCGGCGTTATCTGCGTTCGCATCAGGATAAGACCGTGGCGATCATTTCCGTCGATCCCTCGAAACGTAAGACTGGTGGCGCTTTGCTGGGCGACCGCATCCGCATGAATGCGATTCATCATCCCCGCGTTTACATGCGCTCGCTCGCCACTCGCCAATCCAATTTGGCGCTGAGTAAATACGTCCAGGATTCCATCGAGATCTGCAAGGCGGCCGCTTTTGATCTGATCATCGTGGAAACCTCGGGCATTGGCCAGTCCGATACCGAGATCGTCGAGCATTCGGATGTTTCCCTTTACGTGATGACTTCGGAATATGGTGCGGCCACGCAGCTCGAAAAGATTGATATGCTGGACTTCGCCGATGTGATCGCGATCAATAAGTTCGATAAGCGCGGCTCGCTCGATGCTCTGCGCGATGTGAAAAAACAGTACAGGCGCAATCAGAACCTTTGGACCGGATCGGATGATGATCTGCCGGTGCTCGGAACCATCGCGTCACAGTTCAACGACAGTGGCATGAATCAGCTGTATAATCGGCTGATCGACGTTCTGAACAGCAAGACCCAGAGCCGCTTTCAAAAGCTTACGGCGGATGGACTTGGCTCAAGTCAAAGACGTTACCTCCTGCCCCCGGATCGCGTGCGGTATCTGGCGGAAATCAGCGAGAACCATGAGCAGTATAAGACCTTCACCCAGCAGCAGGTCGCGATCGCCCGGCAGCTCTTCCAAATTCATGGGACCATCGACTCGCTTCGGAAGGCGCAGACCAGGACCCCACGTTACGTCAGCTCCCTGGAGGCCGAGGCGTCTGACAGCTTAATTGTGCAGGAATTAATCAAACACTATAACGCACTGGAGCCCCGCCTCGATCATGAGTGCCGTCAGATGCTTTTGGGTTGGCATGAATTGAAAGAGAAATATGCGAGCCACGTTTATCAATACAAAGTTCGCGATAAGGTTTTTGAACAGAGTCTTGTGCATGAATCCCTGTCCCATCTGAAGATACGCAAGGTGTCGTTGCCTCGTTATGAAGACTGGGGCGAAATCCTTGGCTGGCTTCTGATTGAGAATGTGCCAGGAGAATTTCCTTACGCCGCAGGTGTGTTTCCGCTCAAGCGCGAAGGTGAAGATCCGGCGCGCATGTTTGCGGGCGAAGGCGGTCCTGAGCGGACCAATAAGCGTTTTCATTACGTCTCGAAAGGCATGCCGGCCAAGCGTTTGTCGACCGCCTTCGATTCGGTCACGCTTTATGGTGAAGATCCTGATCATCGCCCTGATATCTATGGCAAGATCGGAAACTCCGGTGTGAGTATCGCCACCGTTGATGATGCCAAGAAACTATACTCGGGCTTCAACCTCGCGCAGCCCAATACCTCTGTGTCGATGACCATCAATGGTCCTGCGCCGATGCTGCTCGCCTTTTTTCTGAATACAGCCGTCGATCAGCAGTGCGAACTTTATATTCGCGAGCAGGGTTTGACTGCAGACGTTGAAAATAAAATCAAAGAGATCTACCGCGGCTACGATGTGCCAAGGCCGCGCTACAACGGGGATCTGCCTGAAGGCAATGATGGCCTTGGTCTTATGCTCCTTGGCGTCACAGGTGATCAGGTTCTGCCGCGTGAGGTCTATGAAAAGATCAAGGCGAGCACACTGAAGCAGGTGCGCGGAACTGTTCAGGCTGATATTTTGAAAGAGGATCAGGCGCAGAATACCTGCATTTTCTCGACAGAATTTGCGCTGCGCATGATGGGTGATATCCAGGAATATTTCATCAAAGAGCAGGTTCGGAATTTCTATTCCGTATCCATCTCGGGCTATCACATCGCGGAGGCGGGTGCGAATCCCATCACCCAGCTCGCGTTTACTCTCGCGAACGGCTTCACTTACGTCGAGTACTACCTGTCGCGCGGGATGCATATCGACGATTTCGCGCCGAACCTTTCCTTCTTCTTTTCGAACGGAACGGATCCTGAGTATGCTGTGATTGGTCGGGTCGCGCGGCGCATCTGGGCGAAGGCCATGAAGTATAAATACGGTGGCAACGATCGCTCGCAGAAGCTGAAGTATCACATCCAAACATCAGGACGCAGTCTCCATGCGCAGGAGATCGCATTCAATGACATCAGAACCACGCTGCAGGCGCTTTACGCGATCTATGATAACTGCAACTCCTTGCACACCAACGCTTACGACGAAGCCATAACGACGCCGACCGAGGAATCCGTGCGGCGGGCTATGGCGATTCAGTTGATCATCAATAAGGAGCTGGGACTCGCGAAAAACGAAAACCCGCTGCAGGGTTCGTTCATTATTGAAGAGCTGACTGACCTTGTTGAAGAGGCTGTGATGGCGGAATTCCGGGCGATCTCGGAACGCGGTGGCGTTTTGGGAGCGATGGAACGCATGTATCAGCGGTCGAAGATCCAGGATGAGTCGCTTTACTATGAATCCCTGAAGCACACGGGTGAATTGCCGATTATCGGCGTGAACACTTTCCTTGGCAAAGACGGATCGCCGACTGTGATCCCGGCGGAAGTGATTCGCTCGACTCAGGTCGAGAAGGAGTTCGCCATCCAATCCACGCACGATTTTATCAAACGTCATGGCCGGACTTCAGAGGAGGCGATTGCCCGTTTGAAAGAGGCGGCTCTGGATGGTAAAAATATTTTCCAGTGTCTGATGGATGTGGGACGTGTCTGTACCCTGGGGCAGATTTCGCAGGCGCTCTATGAGGTCGGTGGTCAGTACAGAAGGAACATGTAAGCACCCGGAAAACTCGAATTTGGTCGATTTCATAAAAATGATCGGAAATTAAAGCCTTTTCCTTATCTTCGACGCGGGCTGTACATCATGTACAGCCCCGACTTTTTTTCTGCGCTTGTTGGACCTAACGAAAACCGCTAACGTATTTCCTAGACATCATAACAGTAAATATCCAATGGAGGGAGGTCCCATGCGTGAACCCCGTTCTCACGTTATCACCTTTGCCAATATTAAAGGCGGAGTTGGTAAAACAACCTCGGTGACCAACATCGCGTTTCTTTTGGGCACCGTTTTGAACAAGAGAGTCCTGGTGATTGATTCGGATGATCAGGGCAATGCTACCAAGGCTTTGGGGGTGCGTGACCTCTTCGATCGCAACCAGGAAACGCTCTGGCATGCGCTGCGGGGCAAGCTGCCCTATGATCAGGTCATGGTCGAGAGTCCTTATAAGAATATCTGGGTGATCCCTTCGACCAAGGAATTGAAAGCGGCGCAGACGGAGTTTGGCCGTTCGGCTCGTGGGCTGAAACTTTTCAAGCATCTTTTGAAGGGTGTGGAGAAGAATTTCGATTTCGTTCTGATCGACACCAAGCCGCAGATCAACGTTTTGCTGCAGGCGGCGCTGGCGGCTTCGAACTGGTATCTGATCCCGAGCTTTCCCGAGCCGGATAGCTATGATGGATTTTTGGATCTGGTCGCCGAGTGCGAGGAGATCCATGACGAGGAAAACCCGCAGCTGCACTGCCTGGGCGTTCTTCTGAGCTGCGTGAAGAAAATCCCGGCTCATGATACCTACATCCGCTTTATCAGCAAGCACCTGAAGGCTGCGCGGGTCAACCTTTTGAAGCCGGCGATCCGCGTGTCGAACGCGGTGGCGACGGGTAACCTGCAGAGCTGTCCTGCTGCGGCTTTGCCGAGCGCGCGGACCATGAAGGATGATTACCTGAAGTTGACCAAAGTTATTCTAAAAGCGGTCGAAGCCAAGAAGCTGGAGCGGCCCAATCTTGAACACCTCGGCGTTCTGCGCGAAAAGGTTCGGGATGAAGGGGAATGGCAGCTGCAGGACAGCAACGAAGAAATCAATCTGCTCTGAGAGAGGCTCCCATGGCATCAATGCGAGAAATGGCGAAGAAGAATCTCGAGAAAATGGTGAAGGGGGCCGCACGCGAGGTGAATACGTCGCGTCCCGGTCGCTCAGGGGCTTCCGCAGCCCCTGCCGCCGCAAAAAAGCCCGCGGCTGAAGCTCCAGCAAAATCAGCGGCCGCCCCGGAAGCCTCTGCACCTGCAAAGGCTGGTGCCACAAAGGAAGCTGCTACGCTTGAAAAAGCTGGAGCCGCAGCGGAAGGTGCTACAGCTGCAAAAGCTGGTGCCACAAGGGAAGCTGCTACGCTTGAAAAAGCTGGAGCCGCAACGGAAGCTGCTGCACCCGCAATGGCCGGTGCTGCAACGGAAGCCGCTGCGCCTGCAAAAGCTGATGCCACAACAGAGGCTGCTGCGTCTGCAAAAGCCGGTGCTGCAACGGAAGCTGCCGCGCCTGTAAAAGCCGGTGCCGCCTCAGAAACTGCGGCATCTTCAGAGAAATCGGCTGATGCTGCGAAAATTTCGGCGTCTTCAAACGTTTCCGCCGCGGACATCGAGGTAAGTCCCGGCAAAACTGCCTCGGCAACGGCATCTTCACAGAAATCTGCCGGTGCTGCAGACGCTCGCGCCCCGGACATCGAAGCAATTTCCGGTAAATCTGGTCCTGCGACGGCATCTTCGCAGAAATCTGCCGGTGCTGCGAAAGTCTCGACGTCGTCAGACGTTTCCGCCGCTCAAGCATTTTCTGCGAAAGCTGCACCCTCTTCAGGGAAAAACCTTTCAGCTGCGGACGTCGCGTCGTCTTCTGCCAAAACTCCAGGTGTCCCCGCCTCGGTCTTTGAGCAGCTCCAGGCGCAGATTCAAAAGAACGGCAAAACCATTCAGAAAGTCCCCGTCGAGAGCATCAAGCTGAATGAAAACATTCGCGAGGCCTATAACGACGAGCATCTGAAAACCCTCGCCGATTCGATGCAGAAAGACGGCCTGATCCAGTTCCCGACTCTCTGCCTGAAAGCAGGCGCCAACGGCGAATTCACCTTCGTCTGCAAAAATGGTCATCGCCGTATCCTGGCCGCCAGATCCCTCGGCTGGAAAACCATCGAATGCGTGATCCTGCCCTTCGCCTCGACCCGCGACGAGCTTTATCACACGATCGCCGCGAACCTTCGTGAAGACGTTTTCTATCTGGATTTGTCCCAGGCCTATCAGCAGGCCAATCACCTCGGTGAATCCGATCAGGCGATTGCTGAACGCGTCGGCGTGAATCCTCGAACAGTCGGTTGGTATCGTCGCCTGACAACCATGGCTCCCGAATGCCAAGCTCTTTGCCGTCAGTACCCCGATCTTTTCCACGCGACCTGGGCCATTCAGCTTGCCCGTAAAGGGGAATTGCCTCCTCTTGCGGTCCTGATGAAGCAGATGCAGTTCATGCTCGCGCGCTATCAGGCTCTCCGGAACAACGCAGATCAAGCTGCGCAGCCCGATCGTCTGCCAAAAACGATAGACGTGGAGCAGCAGAGAGAAGCGAAAGCGTCCCTGAAATCCCTTTTCTCGGGAGCGAGGGGCTCGACCGAAGCGCAGCAGGCCTGGCAGCTGGTCGAACAGCTCTGTATTGCTGGCTATTTTAAGCCGGCACTCCTGAACCGCATGCGCCGCCAGCTCCTGTCCGGCGCGCAAAAAGGCTCCCGCCGCGCCTCTGCCGCCGAATCGTAATCGCCTTGTTTCAGCGCTGAATAATTCCTATGATCCTCCCTTCGCACCATCCCAATCCGGGGTGGTGATGCAAGGGAGCTTTTTTTCTATGCCTGAATTGCCAGAAGTCGAATGTTTAACCCGAGCCGTTCGATCGGTCATTCTCGGGAAAAAGCTCGATGAAATGGTCTTTCATCGACCGGATCTTCGCTGGCCGATTCCGACGCAGGATTTGCAGGAATTGATTGCCGGAAAAACCATACTCTCCGTGGAACGCCGATCCAAATATCTTCTGATCGAAACCGAAAGCGGATATGCCATCATCCATCTGGGCATGACGGGCAATATGCTCTTCAGTCCCGAAGCCACAGGTCGCTGGAATCACACGCATGCGAGTTTTCGCGTGCGCGATGATTCCGGCCCTATCGGCTATCTGCATTACGTGGATCCAAGACGTTTCGGCTGCATTCTGTGCAGTTCGCGGGATGCGCTGGTGCAGCATCCGCTGCTCAAGAATCTAGGCCCTGAACCCCTGGACACCGAAAATCTTGATGAAATTCTATTCCAACGCAGTCGCGGCAAGACTGTGGCGGTGAAGAATTTTCTGATGGATGCCCACAATGTCGTGGGCGTCGGCAATATCTATGCGAACGAAAGTTTATTCCTTGCAGGTGTCAAACCTTCGCGAAAAGCATCGGCTGTGAAGCGTGACGAGTGGAAAAAAATCAGCGACGCGATCAAAAAAGTTCTCGCCGCTGCCATCCAAGCTGGTGGAACCAGTTTCCGGGACTATAAACATGTCGACGGAGAACCCGGTTATTTTGAACTCTCACTCAGCGTTTATGGCCGTGAAGGTGATCCTTGTTTGCGCTGTAAAACAGGGATAAGCAGCAGCAGAATTGGGGGTCGTGCGACCTACTTTTGCTCCAGGTGCCAGCGCTGAAACCCACGTCCTGCCCGCATTAAGCGACAAATCAGTCGGTATTGACGCATCTGAAAAGGCCGGGTTCCCGTGTGATTTCAGCGGGTTACACGGTCTTCCCGGCACCGCGTAAAAAAATTTGCGATGAAGCACAAAAAACCTCACTAAATATGTTGACATTGTCTCTCAAACTGCTAATTTGTCGCAGCTAAGGCATTGAGTTCACGTCAAGCCTCCACGGAAGATCCGCAGGAGTCCTGCAAAAAGCCCTTCCGAGTTGAAACTGATGTGATCATCGGATACGAGAGATGCCAAAGTTTGCTTGTGAGCAGGAGTTCACGGCATGCAAGACAGGACAAGGCTGCAGGATGCGGCTGCCATCGGTCCCTGGATGGGGAAGAGATGTTAAGAGAACGGATGTCTCGAGTCCTGTGTGAGCGATGGGGTACCAAAGTTTCTTGCGGATGTGAGGAACGGGATAAATAGCCAAATCGGAGGAAATCAGCTATGATGACACCGGAAAACACGAATGATGCTGCACTCAACTTCGACACATCTTCTGTCACTTTTCCCCCTGGAACAAAACTGCGTGAAATCGAGCGCATTGTGATCCTGGAAACCTTGAGACAGAAAAACTTCAACCGTACGCATACCGCCCGCGCTCTGGGTATTGGTATCCGCACGCTGCAGCGCAAGCTGAAGCGTTACGGCGCGTCTGACTGGGGTCTCAAGACCAAGGTTGGCGGTGAAGACATGGTGGAAGGCGCTGAGAGCCCTTCGTTCACCAACTAAGTTCCAGCCCTGCGCTGAACAAGGGCCCTGCAGAAGTGCGGGGCTCTTTTACTTAGTCCTTCTCCTCTCCTGTCGAGCTTTTTGGATTCAAAAAGGTTGACAGCAAAAAGACGAACCCTTATAAAGTGTCTTCCGATGGGGATGTAGCTCAGGTGGTTAGAGCACACGCCTGATAAGCGTGAGGTCGGAAGTTCGAGTCTTCTCATCCCCACCATCAAAAACCCGGTTGAAGCGAAAGCACAGCCGGGTTTTTTGCGTCCGCTCCGCGGATGGCGACGCAAGCGGGATGGCGACGCAAGCGGGATGGCGACGCAAGTGCGACGACGCAAGTGCGACGACACAAGCGGGATGACGGAGGCTGCTTACGGACATCCCATCACACTTCATGTCTTTTCCATTCCCGCGCGTCCCCGTTTATAAAAAGGGCATGCGAACTTATTACGTCTACATCCTTAGCGACCGCCACCGACGACTCCTCTACACCGGAGTGACGAACCAGTTGGAACGTCGGCTGCACGAACACCGAACGAAACTTAACCCCCAGAGCTACACAGCACGTTATGACATCACCTATCTCGTTTACTTTGAACGGCATGCCTATCCAGGTGCGGCCAACCGTCGGGAAGAGGAGATCAAGCAGATGAGCCGCTGGGAAAGGGAGCAACTCATCAGGCAGTTCGAAGCCGAGGAACGGGGCTGCCCCGCGCATCTGAAAAATCCTTATGCGTCGCCTGGTCGGCAGGCATCGGAACCCAGAGGGCCCTGGACCTTAAGGAACTGCGATCCGAAATAAGAAAGCGTCAGAGATTTGACAGCTGACCTTTGATTTGTTTCTTACGCTGATCAGCCGAGGCCGATCACACTGCGCATCGAAATTCGTTGGCGCGAGGGGATGCTTAGCATTTGGAAATTTTCCCGTTAAGATGATGTCCTCGCGGATGATTACCGACTCTCATAAAGGGGGAGGCGCCATGTGCCCACAAACTTCCGGATCGCCTTATCCGGCCAGTGCCGAAGAAGCCCAGATCGAAAAACTTTATCTCAGCATGATCGAAGGCTGGAATCAGCGTGATGCACAAAAGCTCGCGGCCGCCTTTGATGATGATGGAATGATCATCGGCTGCGATGGAACACATCACAGCGGAGCTCAGGAGATTGAAGAATCCATCGCACGCATCTTCCGTGATCACGCGACTCCACCTTTTCTTATCAAAGTGAAAAGCATTCGCATGCTGACAGCGGACGTCGCTCAGCTCGAAGCGTTGGTCGGCATGATCCCACCCGGGAAAGAGGAACTCGATCCGAAGCTTCATGCCTTTCAGGTGATGACGGCCGTAAGGCGAACGCGCCGTTGGACCATCAAGCACCTTCAGAATACTCCGGCCCAGCTGCACAGCCAGCCCGGAGCCCTGGACGCCTTGAGTCACGAGCTTTTGGCTGATAAATTAAATAATTTCAGTTAGTTAAAATTATTTTGAAAGACCCTTATTTTTCCTGGCTGACTTTCCGATTAGAATTAGAAAATATTTCTAGTAATTATTTCTAATTTTGGGGAGACGGTCATGCGCAAACACTTTCTGGTTACCGGAGCCAACCGGGGCATAGGAGCAGCCATCACACGCGAGCTCGCCGCAGCCGGGCATCAACTGACGCTGTTTTGTCGCGATTTAAAGGCCACAGAGGCCCTGGTCCGCTCTCTGCCTTCCCGGCAGGGGATCAAGGTCCTGGAGGGCGATTTAGGCACTCTGGCGGGCATTCGCGCAGCAGCCCAGGCCATGGCGACCCTTCCCCCGCTTCAGGGTCTGATACATAACGCAGCGCTCTGGCCGCAGCACAAAATCATAACAGTCGATGGACTGGAACAGTCCTTCGTCGTCAATCACCTTGCCCCTTTTCTCATCAACCTCGAATTGGAAGAACGATTCAAGCGCGACGGCACACGCGTCGTGCAGATGACGGCCGGACTTTATCCGATCGGGGATCGCAACTCTACGGCCACTGCCGTCGGGGATAATTTCAGCGCGTTCAAGACCTATGCCTCGACAAAGCTCCTGAACCTTGCTACCACGATGACATTTGCCGAACGCTGGCAGGGCAGTCCGGCGACCATCAACGCCGTGCATCCCGGCGTTGTTCGCACCGATCTGGGAGCGATGACGGGAGTGAAAGGACGGCTTTTGAATCTGATCAAACGCCTCTGGCTGACGCCGGAAGAAGGAGCCAAGGCTCCCGTTTTTCTGAGCACGGCCCCTGAACTTCAGGGCATCAGCGGCCGTTTTTATGATCGTTTCAAAGAGGCGAGCCTCGCTCCTTTTCTGCAGGATCCGAATTTTCGCGAGGCTGTCTGGCAGCAGGCCCTGCATACCACCCAAAAACGTGAGAGCGACCGTGGCCGGAAAACAGCAGCGGGGTCAGGAAACCTCGGATAAAGTTTTGAAAGCGGCACTGAAACTCTTCAGTCAGCATGAGCTTTCAATTGAACGCCTGAGCGAAGCGTCAGCTGTCTCGGTGGGATCGATCTATCATCATTTCGGCAATCTCAATGGAGTTTCGGCGGCGCTTTATCAGAAGTCGATGGCTGATCTTTTGGAAAGCATCATCGCCGCCGTGAAGAGTGAGTCGAGCGCGCGGGACAAGGTCCTGGCCCAATCGCGGGCCTATATGGAATGGACGCGGGAAAAGAAAGCCGCGGCCCGTTTCATTCATGCCTCGGCCTATGCTCCTTACATGCAGCAGTACGGGGATGAAATCAGGAAGGCCAAGGAACCCATACTGCGGGAGCTGATGGGTTTTTTCGAAGGGCATATTCGTGCCGGTGAGATGATTCCTTTGCCTTTACCGCTTTATGAAATTTTATTGATCGGACCTCTTGCGGAGCTGGCGCGACGCTGGCTGAGCGGAGGCAGCGGACTCGATCTGGATCAGGCCGCGGACCATTTGCCCGAACGGATCTGGCGATCTGTGGCACCGAGGGAAGGATAATATGCGCGTTAAACAGGTGATACTCATTCGCAAGGATCTCAACATGCGGCGCGGCAAGGAGATCGCCCAGGGATCCCATGCGTCGATGGACTTTCTCATCGAGCCCCTGCGGCAGCTTTTGGTCCAGGGGAAAGCGACCCAGCTCGCCTTCACCGAGGTCGAGACGCACTGGATTGTTCACGGCATGGCCAAAGTCTGTCTGCGGGTGAACAGCGAAGAGGAGCTGGTGGCTCATCACGAAAAGGCCCTGGCCGCCGGTTTGAAAAGCCATATGATCCAGGACAGCGGGCGGACCGAATTTCACGGCCAGCCGACACTGACGGCCTGTGCCATTGGGCCCGATCTGGCGGAGCGGATTGATGAAATCACGAGAGATTTGACCCTCTATTGAAAAATCGGCTATAGGAAACCCCAGGACCAACTGGGGAGACCTATCGTGAAATTTCAAGTCATGGGTATCGTCGCATGCCTCGCTCTATTGCCCGCCTGCGGTCATAAGAAAAGAAAAAAAGATATTCTGCACGCACCCGATGTGCTTTTGGTCGAAACGCCTTTGTCCCTTGCGGGAACAAGTCCAGCGTCCCGCGATGATGCCGCCTTCAATCGCTGCATGACAGGCAACGCTGATCCCGATGTGCTCGCCGGCTGCAATCTGCCTTATGTCGAGGTTCCGAGCATTCCGCGCGAGGATCAGGTGGAAAGCATCCTGGGATCGACTCTGATCAGTCATGACTGGCAGAAGGAACGCTTCCGAAGCTTTCTTCTCAGTACTCGTCCGGAAATCATTTCCATGCTGTCCTGCGTGAAGGGTGTGGCGATTTCCAGCGATATACGCCCTTCGTTTTACTATTCCCCGAGCGGCGGCATTTACCTCGATGCGGGCTATTTCGCAGCCACCACCGAGGAATCCGGGACGGTCAGCACCAATCCGGATTCACGCGAACAGAATTTTGATCAGATTGATCTTCTCTTTTTCACTGTCGATACGGTTAAACCTAAAACAGCGGAAGAAGCGCGCTACCTTGATTTGGAAGGACTATTGGCGCATGAGCTGGCCCATGCCTGTGACTTCAAAGCGGATGCGGTGAATGGCAGGCATCTTTCGGACGATTTGCCGGAAACACCGGAAAATGCCGTGTATCAGCTGGCCCAGTGGCTTTACTTCGGCAACGGGAGCGCCAAGGCGAAGCTTTCTCAGTATACGCCCGAGGAGATCGGAAAATCCTATGAAGAAAGCCCGATCGTCGACATCTACGGTTACGGCAATCGGTATGAGCATCTGGCGATGATCGTTCAGAATCACCTGGCTTTTGAATTCGATGGCAACAACCGCGTGGACCTGCTTACTGATAATCCGAAAGAGAAACAGAATCTGCGCGATTTTCCCATCTACTGGGGCATGACCGGAAAATTCTGCCAGCCGGATCTTTTTGCCAAAGGGCGGGACATCACAAAGCGTGCTGTGCCGATGGCTTTTGATTTCCAAAGGACCATCGCCGATTGTCCGACAGTCGTGCATCCCGCAGGCACAGCGGTCTATCAGGTGCTTGGCCTGCCTCCCAGCCGACCCGCGTCTTAAGTGGGAAAGACCTGATAGGGATCTTTACAGGATGTGCAGGAGCCGAAATAAGGCGGCTTGCCTTCCTGGTACTCCATGACATTGGGCTTGCCGCAGACGGGGCAGGGGAAAGATCCGGACATACCGTGAATGCTGCCCCGGCTTTTCAAAAAGACCATGACACCCACGATCGGTGCCGCGATCAATCCACCAGGCACGGAAAGAAAATGCACGCCGGGAATAATGATGGTGCAGAGCGCAGCCAGCACGGTCAGGCCTCCTGTTTTCAGGCCTCTCAGTATAGCATCGCGCTGCGTGATCCGCCGGATGTGGGCGGGCCCTTTTGCTTCCTTGCCATTGGCCACCACTCGCAATTGACCGTCAGATTCTGTTGTCATGGATATCCTCTTCCGTTTTGGGCTCATCATATTCAAAGAAAAGATCTGCCTTGGCATCGCTGAGCGCGGCGCGATCCAAAAGTTCATTCAAAAGCTTGCCGAGCTGAATCTGATCATTGAGATCCATCTCAGCCAGCGCCTTCAGCAAGCGATCGGGAACACTGGCTGCCGCCTTATCCACAAGCCGCCGGCCTTTTGCGGTCAACCCCAGCATCAGGCGCCTGGAATCGGCAGGGGAGGGACTGCTCTGCACAAGGCCCTTGTCCACCAGTTTCCGTACGACAACCGACAGCGAGCTTTGGTGGGTGTAGGTCAGTAAAGCCAATTCGTTAAGCGAACGCTTTTGCCCATCCTGAAGTTTTTGCAGAGCGAAAAGCTGGGCCGTGCTCATGCCGAGCTGCTTTTCCGTCTGCCGGGATCCGACGTGAAGCGTGCTGACCAGACGGCGGAGGGCGTTCAGGATGATATGCGAATAAGCGGACATGGCTTCAGACATAAGGCTCCACCCGATATATGGGATCCCATATTTTCACCTCTTGCGGGTCATGGCAACCAAAACCTGCGGTTTCTCGCTATTATGCCAGGGTGGATGCTACGCATTTGCCCTTGCACAGCCGGAGGCAGTCCTGGAAAATACCGGACATTCCATCCACCCGAATCCGGATCTGGCATGACTCTGACTCAGCTCGAATATATTCTGGCCATCGCCCGTACGGGCAATTTCAGCAAGGCTGCCGAGGAATGCCATGTAACCCAGCCAAGCCTTAGCACTCAGGTGATGAAGCTCGAAGAGGAGCTGGCCGTTCGCATCTTTGATCGCGATCGGCGCTCGGTGACCGTGACCGATGCGGGGCGGGAAATCCTGGACATGGCGCAAAGGGTTTTGGATGAATCCCAGCGCATCCACGATATCGCGCTCAGCTATCAAAAAGAGATTCGCGGCGTTCTGCGGCTCGGCATCATTCCGACCATAGGGCCTTATCTATTGCCGGCTTTCAGTGCGGCCCTGGCCCGTGACTACAAAGGCCTTCTTGTCGAGATATCGGAAGATAAGACTGAGGCTTTGATTGATGCTCTGGATAAAGGGCGTTTGGATGCAGCCATCCTTTCCACGCCGCGCAAAGCACCGGAGGCTTTGCTGGAACGGGTGCTTTACTATG